>DASVPF010000206.1:0-3458 GCA_036382965.1 Thiobacillus sp. | reverse complement strand
TGGGATTGTCGAGCAGGTCGTCTTCCAGATAGGGATTGCGCCGCACCACCCAGATGTCGCCCAGCACCTCGAACAGCATGCGTGCCGAGCGCCCCGTCCGGCGTTCGCCGCGCAGCGTGTTGAGCACGTCCCACGCGTCCGCGCCGAGCAGGCGGATGACGATCTCGCGGTCGGAAAACGAAGTGTAGTTGTAGGGAATCTCGCGCAGGCGTGCGGTCATGCTGGGTCCTGTTCGGGCGCGCCTTCGGCAAGCCCGAGACTGCAGTGCTTCAAAGTCGACATTTTACGGGATTTGCGGGCTTATCGGCAGCGCCGGAAAACAGGTTCTACAATCGCGCAAACATCACGGGAAAATCGCCATGCCCTCTGTCTACGACTTGAAGCCGCGCGTTCAGGCGCTGTTGCGCCCGCTGGCCAATGTGCTGGCGGGGAGCGGGGTGACGGCGAATCGGGTGACGATTGCTGCGGTGGGGCTGTCGGTGATCGGCGGCGGGCTGATCGCGTGGCGGCCGTTCGAGATCTGGCCGCTGTTGCTGCTGCCCTTGGTTCTGCTGCTGCGCATGGGGCTCAACGTCATCGACGGCATGCTGGCGCGCGAACACGGGCAGCAGTCGAAGCTCGGCACGATATTGAACGAACTCAGCGACGTGATTTCCGACACCGCGCTCTACCTGCCGCTGGCCTGGGTGCCGATGGTCTACGTGCCGCTGGTCGAGGGCGTCGTGGTGTTCGCGGTGATCTCGGAAATGACCGGCGTGGTGGCGGTGCAGATCGGCGCCACGCGCCAGAACCAGGGTCCGATGGGCAAGGCCGACCGCGCACTGTGGTTCGGCGCGCTCGGTTTGGCGCTGGGTCTGGGCGTGGAACCGGGCGACTGGATCAACTGGGGGCTCGGCGCGCTGCTGGCGCTGCTTATCCTGACCATCGTCAACCGTGCGCGCGCCGCGTTGCAGGAAGCGGCTGACGCGCGCGGCTAAGCCGGTTGGAGTAGACGCGAGGCCGGCTCAGTCGCCCAGCTGGATGCGGCCGGTTTTCTCGGCCGCCGCAAAATCCAGCATGCGCTGGATCGACACCGCGGCTTGGGCGCGGATGCTTTCCTCGATGTGGATTTCGTTGCCGCCATTCTCCAGCACGGCGGCCAGATTCCTCAGGCCGTTCATCGCCATCCACGGGCAATGCGCGCACGAGAGGCAGGTCGCGCCTTCGCCCGCGGTCGGCGCTTCCAGCAGGGTCTTGCCGGGCGCGGCGGCGTGCATCTTGTGGAAGATGCCGTTGTCGGTGGCGACGATGAATTCGGGGTTGGGCAGCCTGCGCACCGCGTCGATCAGTTGCGTGGTCGAGCCGACGACGTCGGCCAGCGCGATCACCGACTCCGGCGATTCGGGGTGCACCAGCACCGCGGCATTCGGGTGCTCGGCGCGCATCTTTTGCAGTGCCTCGGCCTTGAACGCCTCGTGCACCACGCACGACCCTTGCCACAGGATCATGTCGGCACCGCTGATGCGGCGCACGTATTCGCCGAGATGGCGGTCCGGCGCCCACAGGAGTTTGTGGCCTTGCCGGTGCAGGTATTTGACGATCTTGGCGGCGATGCCGGAGGTGACGACCCAGTCGGCGCGTGCCTTCACCGCCGCGCTGGTGTTGGCGTAGACCACCGACACCCGGTCCGGATGGGCGTCGCAAAATGCGGCGAACGCGTCCGCCGGGCACGCCAGGTCGAGCGAGCAGTCGGCGTTGAGGTCGGGCATGATGACGCGCTTTTCCGGGTTGAGGATCTTGGCTGTCTCGCCCATGAACTTGACCCCGGCGACGATCAGCGTCTTCGCCGGATGGGCATGGCCGAAGCGCGCCATTTCCAGCGAATCCGACACGCAGCCGCCGGTTTCCTCGGCCAGATCCTGCAGGTCGGCCGAGGTGTAGTAATGCGCGACCAGCACCGCGTCCTGCTGTTTCATCAGCGTCTTGATGCGCGCTTTCAGCGCGTCGCGTTCGTCGGCGCTGAGCACTTCCTCCACCATGGGCGGCGGCTGGATCACGGGTTTGAGCGGAACGGGGAAGGCAAGACTCATCAAGACGACTCGAGGTTAAGAAAGCAGGTTTTCAAGTATAGCGCTGCACGGCGGGCGGCTTCACCCGGCGACGCCTGGGTTTTCTCTGGAGCGCAGCGAGGCTTTGCCTTATCCTTGCGCCCCTATGCAACAGCTGCTTCTCGACATCCGCCCCGCGGCCCGGCCCGAGCTCGCCCGTTTTGTGGCGGGGCGCAATGTCGAGCTGATGGCGCAGCTTGCGGCCATGCTCGACGGCAGCGCGGCCGAGCGCATGGTCTATGTGTGGGGCGCACCGGGCAGCGGCAAAAGTTATTTATTGGCCGCTTGGGCGCACGCCTGCCAGGCGCGCGGGATGGCAGTCGACTTCAGCGGGCAGCAGGCCGCACAGGCGGTGATCGCGGATCGGGTGGAGACGTGGAGCGAGGCGCAGCAACAGAGCGGCTTTGCCGTGTTCAATCGGGTGCGCGAGGCAGGCGGGCTGTGGCTGGCGGCGGGCAGTGTGGCGCCGGCCGAGCTGCCGGTGATGCCGGAATTGCAGACCCGTCTGGGCTGGGGACTGGTATTTCAGCTGCATGGCCTGGACGATGCCGAAAAGCGCGCCGCATTGCGCCAGCACGCCGAAACCCTGGGGTTCCGGCTGGAGCCGCCGGTGGTGGACTATCTGTTGAACCACACCGCGCGCGACATGCAGAGCCTGTTGCGGGTGCTGGAGGCGCTCGACCGCTTCAGCCTCGAAACGCGCCGCCCGATCACGCTGCCGCTGCTGCGGCAACTGTTGGCTCAGCCCTGATTCGGCGTCTGCTGTTCGGCGATGTCCTTGTGGACCTGCGCCATGTCCAGCCCCATCACCTGTTCGATCAGCGAATCCAGCGCGCTGGCGGGCAGCGAGCCGGCTTCGGAATAAAGGATGACCTGCTCGCGGAACACCATCAGCGTGGGAATGGAGCGGATCTGGAAGAAGCCGGCGAGTTCCTGCTCGACTTCGGTGTTGACCTTGGCGAACACGATGTTGGAATGATTTTCGGAGGCGGCTTCGTAAATTGGCGCAAAACCACGGCAGGGACCACACCACGGCGCCCAGAAATCGACGACGACGACATCGTTGCCGTTGATGGTGGATTCGAAATTGTCCTTGGTGAGTTCGATGACGGCCATGCGGGTTCTCGCAAAGTAGAAAAAATAAAAGGCGCGAGGACGAATCCCTCGCGCCTGAGTGCCACCCTATCACGGTTGGCGGGCCTCCGACAATCGGAGGCGTCTTATCGGGTAGTTCAGCCTGGCTGCCCGCTACCCCGGTCCAGTCGAAACCGACTGGCCTGAAATCTATTTGGCAAAGGCCTGATCGAACAGGCTGCGTCTTTGCTGTCTTTGCTCGGTCGGTTGGGTGGCGCGCACCAGGTTGTGGTTGTG
>DASVPF010000205.1:0-2166 GCA_036382965.1 Thiobacillus sp. | reverse complement strand
CAGGGTGTCGATGCCGGAATCGGTCATCGCCTGGATGGTGCGCGACCGACGGCTGGTCATCACGCTGGGCAGTTCTTCGTTGTTGCCGCTCACCATCATCGGCGCATCGTCGGTGCCGGTGCGGATGATCTGCATCGGCTTCTGGGCCTGCCGGGCAACGGGGGTGCCGAGACCCGTGGCGACCATGGTGACGCGCAGGGCGTCTTCCATGGTGTCGTCGAGCACCTGGCCGACGATGACAGTGGCTTCCTCGGCGGTGAAGCCCTTGATGGTGTTCATCACTTCGTGGATTTCGCGCATCTTCACGGTGCTTGAGGCGGTGATGTTGACCAGCACGCCGCGCGCACCGGCCAGATTCACGTCTTCCAGCAGCGGGCTGGCAACGGCCTGCTCGGCGGCGATGCGCGCGCGGTTCTCGCCGCTGGCCTGCGCCGAGCCCATCATCGCCATGCCCATTTCGCTCATCACGGTGCGCACGTCGGCAAAGTCGACGTTGACCAGACCGGGGCAGTTGATGACTTCGGCGATGCCGCCGACGGCGCCGTGCAGCACGTTGTTGGCGGCCTTGAAGGCGTCGAGCATGGAGACGTCGTCGCCCAGCACCTGCATCAATTTTTCGTTGGGGATGATGATGAGCGAGTCGACGTGACGCGCCAGCTGCTCGATGCCGGCGTTGGCGGCGCGCACGCGCTTGCCTTCGAACATGAAGGGCTTGGTGACGACGGCCACCGTCAGGATGCCGAGTTCCTTGGCGACTTCGGCCACCACCGGGGCGGCGCCGGTGCCGGTGCCGCCGCCCATGCCGGCGGTGATGAACAGCATGTCGGCGCCGTCGATCAGTTCGGCGATGCGCTCGCGGTCTTCCAGCGCGGCTTCGCGCCCGATGTCGGGATTGGCGCCGGCGCCCAGGCCCTTGGTCACGCCGTTGCCGAGCTGCAACTGCAGCTTGGCCTGGTTGCGTTTCAGCGCCTGCGCGTCGGTATTGATGGCGATGAATTCCACGCCGTTCAATCCGGAGCTGATCATGTGATCGACCGCGTTGCCGCCGCAGCCGCCCACGCCGATTACCTTGATCACTGCATCCTGGGTGTCTACATCCATCAGTTCAAACATGTTGCTCTCCTCTTTTTTGCCCTAAACAAAACCCCACTCAAAATCCTTTGACGTGTTTGCCGCAGTGCCTTGGCACACGCGGCACGACCGCCAAATCCCGTTTCGGCGTCGCGCGCTTGACTCCAGCGCGCGGCGTCAGAAATTCCCCTTGAACCAGCTTTTCATGCGTTCAAGAATGTCCTTGAAACTGCTGCCCGACAGCTTCGGCGCATCGCGTCCGCGCGCTTCCAGCCCGGCCATCAACAGGCCCATGCAGGTGGCGTAGCGCGGGTTGCGCATCACGTCCGACAGTCCGCCGTCGTAGCGCGGCCAGCCCATGCGCACCGGCATGTGGAAGACCTCCTCGCCGAGCTCGACCATGCCCTGCATCCCTGCCGAGCCGCCGGTGATGACGATGCCGGACGACAACAGTTCCTCGAAGCCGCTGCGGCGCAATTCCGCCTGCACCAGCGAATACAGCTCTTCCATGCGCGGCTCGATGAATTCGGCCAGCGTCTGCCGCGACAGCGTGCGCGGCGGGCGGTCGCCGATGCCAGGCACTTCGATCATGTCGCGCGCGTCGGCCAGCTGGCGCAGGGCGCAGCCGTACTGCACCTTGATGTCCTCGGCCTCTTTCGGCGGCGTGCGCAGCGCCACCGCGATGTCGTTGTTGACCTGGTCGCCCGCCACCGGAATGACGGCGGTGTGACGGATTGCGCCGTTGGTGAACACGGCGATGTCGGTGGTGCCGCCGCCGATGTCGACGAGACACACGCCGAGTTCCTTCTCGTCCTCGGTGAGCACCGCCATCGCGCTGGCGAGCGGCTGCAGCACCAGGTCGGCGACTTCGAGCCCGCAGCGGCGCACGCACTTGATGATGTTCTGCGCCGCCGACACCGCGCCGGTGACGATGTGCACCTTCACTTCGAGCCGCACCGCGCTCATGCCGAGCGGGTCGCGCACATCCTCCTGGCCGTCGACGATGAATTCCTGCGGAATGGTGTGGAGGATCTGCTGGTCGGTCGGGATGTTGACCGCGCGCGCGGTGTCGACCACGCGGTCGACGTCCATCTG
>DASVPF010000204.1:0-2265 GCA_036382965.1 Thiobacillus sp. | reverse complement strand
GTCGTCAACGCCACCGCCGCCAGCCTCGCCGGCGAGTTGCCGCCGCTGTCGCCGCGCGTTTTCACCGCAGACACGCTGGCCTACGACCTGATGTACGGGCGCGACACGCCCTTCCTCGACTTCGCCCGCACCCATGGTGCGGCCACCGCCGACGGTCTCGGCATGCTGGTCGAACAGGCGGCCGAAGCGTTCTGGCTGTGGCGTGGCGTGCGCCCCGACACCGCGCCCGTCATTGCCGCGCTGCGCGCATGATCCGCGCTGCATTGCGCTGGCTGGGCGAAGGCATCGCGGCAGCGGTCATGCTGGCGCTGCTGTATCAGCTATGGATCTTCGCGCACGTGCTGTGGTGGATCGACCATAACCCCGCCTCCACCGCCTTCATGGAAGCCGGGCTGGCACGTCAGCAGGACAAGAACCCCAACGCCGAACTGCGCCATAAATGGGTGCCGTATGACCGTATTTCAATCAATATGAAGCGTGCCATCGTTGCCGCCGAGGATGCCAAATTCCTTGCGCACGAAGGCTTCGACGTCGAAGGCATCCAGGCCGCGGTCGAAAAAAACCTGAGAAAAGGCAAGCTCGTCGCCGGCGGTTCCACCATCAGCCAGCAGCTCGCCAAGAACCTGTTTCTGTCAGGCGAGCGCAGCTTCATCCGCAAAGGCCAGGAAGCCGTGATCACGCTGATGATCGAGGCCACCTGGAGCAAGCGCCGCATCCTTGAGGTGTATCTCAACGTCATCGAATGGGGCAATGGCATCTACGGCGTCGAAGCCGCCTCCCGCCGCTACTACAAGACTTCCGCCGCCAACCTCAATCGCGAGCAGGCCGCCCGCCTGGCCGCCATGGTGCCCAACCCGCGCTGGTACGAGAACCACCGCAGCTCGCGCGCCTATCAGCGGCGGGTTGCGGTCATCAGCCGCTACATGGGATATGCGCAAGTGCCGCGTTGAACAGGCTCATTTGAATCCGCAGTACCTGACAAATTGACGAAGGGTGTGTGCCATCGATATGGGGTAGCATGCGAAAGATCATATTTTTCACTTCTAGATTTTTTGTTGCGCACTACAAATTAGATCCCTGCTTCACGTTATGCATCCGACGTCCCCCCAGTTTGAGTAGCACGTAGCTTTAGAGTCCAATCCCAGGATGAAGGAGATTGGACATGAAGAAGCGTTTTACGGAAGAGCAGATCATTGGATTTCTGCGGGAAGCTGAAGCGGGCCTGCCGATCAAAGAACTGTGCCGGCGGCACGGTTTCTCCGAAGCGAGCTACTACCAGTGGCGCAGCAAGTTTGGCGGCATGAGCATCTCCGATGCCAAGCGTCTGAAGGAACTGGAAACCGAGAACACCCGCCTGAAGAAGCTGCTCGCCGAAGCGATGCTGGAGAACGAGGTCACGCGCGAGGCGCTGAGAAAAAAGTGGTGAAGGCACCGGCACGCCGCGAACTGGTGCGCCACCTGGCAGGCCGCGGGTTGAGCGAACGACATGCCCTGCGCGTCGTCGGCATGAGCGCCAGTGCCTACCGTTACCAGCCCGCGCCAGACCACAACCAGGCCTTGCGGGACCGGATCGTTGCGCTGGCGCACCGGCACCGCCGCTACGGCGCCGGCATGATCTATCTGAAGCTCAGGCAAGCCGGGCAGCCGGTCAATCACAAGCGTGTCGAACGGCTCTATACCGAAGCCGGCCTTCAGGTGCGCCGACGCCGGCGCAAGAAAGTGCCGGTGGCGGATCGGCAGCCGCTGGGGCGGCCGCTGTCCGCCAACCAGGTCTGGTCGATGGATTTCGTGTTCGACCGGACGGCTGAAGGACGCGTCATCAAGTGTCTGACGGTCGTGGACGACGCCACGCACGAGGCGGTAGCGGTCGTTCCCGAACGTGCCATTGGCGGCCACGCGCTGACGCGCATTCTGGACAGGCTGGCCGTGGGACGAGGATTGCCGCAGGCGATCCGCACCGACAACGGCAAGGAGTTCTGCGGCCGGGCGATGCTGAGCTGGGCGCATGCACGTGGGGTGAGGCTATTCCTGATCGAACCGGGCAAGCCCAACCAGAATGCCTACATCGAGTCGTTCAACGGGCGTTTGCGCGACGAGTGCCTGAACGAGCATTGGTTCGTCAGCTTGGCCCACGCCAGGGCAATGATCGAGGCATGGCGGCGCGAGTACAACGAGGAACGACCGAAGAAATCGCTGGGTGGGCTGACACCGTCGGCCTACGCCAGACAACTGGCCGATAAATCGGCTACATTACCCACGGACTCT
>DASVPF010000203.1:0-1665 GCA_036382965.1 Thiobacillus sp. | reverse complement strand
AACGCGGATCAGGGCTGCCGCCTGAGCCCCGCCATCAGTAACCCTGCCCCGAGCACGCCCCACAGCACCAGCACCGGGGCAGGGTTACTGATGGCGGGGCTCAGGCGGCAGCCCTGATCCGCGTTGCGTTGCGGCCGCGCTTGGCTTCCAGCAAGGCGGCGTCGGCGCGTGCCAGCGCCTCGTTTTCTTCCTTGTCGTCGCGGCTGTACTCGGACAGGCCGCCGCTCCACGACAGCCGTTGCGTCACGCCGGGGATGAGTTCCACGCTTTCCGGCATGTTGGTGCGCAAACGATCGGCGAGTTCCTGCGCGCGATCGAGCGGGGTAAAGGGAAACAGCACGCAGAATTCGTCGCCGCCCAGCCGGGCGATGAAATCGCTGTTGCGCAGGCAGGTTTTCAAGGCATTGCCGAACTTGATGATGAACTGGTCGCCGGCCTCGTGGCCGAAGGTGTCGTTGACCTGCTTGAAGTTGTCGATGTCGATGATCAGCAGGCTATGCGACCAGCCGTCCTTCAGGCTGGCGAACAATTCCTTTTGCTTTTCATCGAAACTGCGCCGGTTGTTGAGCTTGGACAGATGGTCGAGCCGCACCTGCGACGTGACTTCCTTCTGCCGTCCCAGCATCACCTTGCCGAGTTTCAGCATGGTATCGAGCGGCATCCGGAATTCATCGAGACTGATCGGATAATCGGTGCGCAAGCGCTGCTGGCGCAGGTCGTTGGTGAACTTCACCAATGTGCGCAGGTTGTCGGTCACCCGGTTGCGTATTGCCCGCATGGAAGCCATCACCAGGATGGCGATGATGAGGCTCGCCACCAGCCAGCTCAACAGGTAGGGTGCGACGCTTTCGACCAGCGGCGTGACGGGGCGCCACACCGCGATCTGCCATGGTGTGCCGGCCAGCGCGATCAGGGCGGGCCGGGCGTGGCGCTGGATCGCCTGATTGCCGCGCCGCATCAGCACCACGGGACGGTCGCCCGTCTGGCTTTGCTGCAATTCGGCATAGGCGGCGGCATCCGGCAACGGCAGGGTGTCGAACAGGGCCTGCAACTGCGGCACACTCTGCTCGACGATGACAAAGCCGAGCCGTTTGCCGTCGCGGCCCGTCACCGCATGCGACACGGACAGGTTGAAGGTGGCGTTGGCCGTCGCCCCGCTGCCGCCGCGCCCGGCATTGGCCAGCAGCTGCCGCGTGTCGCCCGGCAGGAAACCGGGCAGCAGCTGACGCTGGCCATCGGTGACGAACAGCACGGTGGCGTCCTGATTCAAGGCGTGCAGGTTGGCGGCCTGCGCCTGGCATACGTCCGGCGCGGCGGTGGCGAAGCAGGCCAGCGTCTGCGGGTGGGCGGCGATTCGCGCCGCGCTGCGCTGCATGGCATCGGCCAGGAATTCGATTTGCGTGGCCATCACCGGTTTGTCCATTTCGTCCTGCGCCGGCACGGTTTGCCGCGACAGGTAAATCGCGGATGTGACCAGCCCTGCCAGCAGCGCGAGCGCGGCGGCCAGGATCAAACCAAATCGCAATATGGATGTGTGGGGCATGACTAATGCGCCAAGGCTCCAACCTCTTATGTTTGTTGTCTCCGCAATGGCGGGCGCCCGGTTCCTCCGGCGCGCCTGCCGACATGGCACTGTACGCAGCAAAATCCATGCCCTAATGCAAG
>DASVPF010000202.1:0-8326 GCA_036382965.1 Thiobacillus sp. | reverse complement strand
TCGCTCGGCATGGTGTTTTCGCTGATGCTGCTGGCGCCGTCCTGGGGCGGCATGATGAACGGCATCATGACGCTGTCGGGTGCGTGGCACAAACTGCGCACCGACCCCATCCTCAAGTTCATGGTGACCGCGCTGTCGTTCTACGGCATGTCGACCTTCGAAGGCCCGATGATGTCGATCAAGACGGTCAACGCACTGAGCCACTACACCGAATGGACCATCGGCCACGTGCACTCCGGCGCGCTCGGCTGGGTGGCGATGATCACGATCGGTTCGATGTACTACCTGATTCCGCGCCTGTTCGGCCGCGAGTCGATGGTCAGCACCAAGCTCATCGAATGGCATTTCTGGCTCTCCACCATCGGCGTGGTGCTGTACATCGCCTCGATGTGGATCGCCGGGGTGGCGCAGGGACTGATGTGGCGCGCGGCGAACCCCGACGGCACGCTGACCTACGGCTTCGCCCAGGTGCTCAACAACATGTATCCCTTCTATGGCATTCGCCTCGCCGGCGGTGTGCTGTTCTTCAGCGGCATGCTGATGATGGCCTGGAACGTCTGGCAGACCACGCGACAGGGCCGTGTGGTGAACGACGCCCCCATCCCGCAAGCCGTTCAAGCCTAAGGAGACCGAACATGATTTCGCATGAAAGCGTAGAAAAAAACCTCGGCCTGCTAATCGTGCTGACCATTCTCCTCGTCAGCATCGGCGGTCTGGTGCAGATCGTGCCGCTGTTCTTCCAGACCTCAACCACCACCCCGGTGACGGGCTTGAAGCCTTACACGGCGCTGCAGTTGTCGGGACGCGACATCTACATCCGCGAAGGCTGCGTCGGTTGCCACTCGCAGATGGTGCGGCCGTTCCGCGCCGAGACCGAACGCTACGGCCACTACTCGGTGGCGGGCGAATTCGTCTACGACCGTCCCTTCCTGTGGGGCTCCAAGCGCACCGGCCCCGACCTGCATCGCGTCGGCGGGCGCTATTCCGACGCCTGGCACGTGGCGCATCTGATGAATCCGCGCGACGTGGTGCCGGAATCCAACATGCCCGCCTACCCCTGGCTCGACCGCCCGCTCGATGGCACGGCGATCCGGAGCAAGATGCGCACGCTGAACCTGGTCGGCCACGGCTACAGCGAACAGGACATCGCCGCAGCGCCCGCCGAACTGGAAGGAAAGACCGAGCTCGAAGCGCTCATCGCCTACCTGCAGGTGCTGGGCACCCACGCCCCGAAGAGCTGAAGACGCCATGGACAGCGGAACCGTCAGCGGCATCGTCACGGCGGTCTTCATCGTCGTGTTCATCGGCATCGTCTGGTGGGCCTACGGCAAGGGCAACAAGCAGCGTTTCGACGACGCCGGCAGGCTGCCCCTCGAAGATGACGACGCGCCAGTCAAACAAGGAGACAAGCAATGAGTGATTTCACACACGGCTTCTGGCCGATTTACATCAGCATCCTCACCCTGGCGAGCATCGTCGGCACCTGGGTGTTTCTCAAGTCGCAGACCACCCGCAAGCTCGCCCCCGGCGAGAAAGCCGAACTGATGGAGCACACCTGGGACGGCGACCTGCAGGATCTGAACAACCCGCTGCCGCGCTGGTGGCTGGGACTGTTCTACGGCACCCTGGTATTTGCGCTGGCGTATCTGGCGCTGTGGCCGGGGCTGGGCAATTTCGCCGGGATGCTGGGCTGGACCTCGAAGGGGGAATACGAAGCCGAGGTGAAGGAAGCCGAAGCCACATTCCAGCCGATGTATGCCGGATTCATGAAGCAGGATCTCGCCACCGTCGCCGCCAACCCCGATGCGCGCGCCATCGGCAAGCACCTGTTCCTGACCTATTGCTCGCAGTGCCACGGCTCGGACGCGACCGGCGCCAGGGGCTTCCCCAACCTGACCGACCACGACTGGCTTTACGGCGGCGACCCCGACACCATCCAGGCCACGATCACCAACGGCCGCAACGCCATGATGCCCGCATGGGGCCCGATTCTCGGCCCGGAGAAGGTCAGGCAAGTGGCGAACTACGTGTTGTCGCTGTCAGGCCGCACGCACGATGCGACCTTGGCCGCAGCAGGCAAAGCGGTGTTCGCCGAGAACTGCGCGGCCTGCCACACGCCGGCAGGCACCGGCATGCAGGCGATGGGCGCGCCCAACCTCACCGACAAGGTATGGCTGTATGGCGGCAGCGAGGCGACGATCATCGAGAGCATTACCAAGGGCCGCAACGGCGTCATGCCCGCCATGACGCAAACGCTCGGCACCACGTCCAACAAGGACGCCAAGCTGCACCTGCTGGCAGCCTACGTGTACGGGCTGTCGCAGAAGCAGTGAAGCGGGCGGTTGCGCCGGGGTGACCCGGCGGGCCGCTTGAGCGTATTGTTCCAGTACGTTCAAGCGGCCCGGACTTTCCACGGAAAAAAAACGCAGTGACAGACCACAAGAAGCAGCCAGTCGCCTCCTCAGGCGACGCGCCGATCGAGCAGCAGCTCTATGCGATCCGGCAAACCATCCAGACGCGCGCAGTCCACGGCGTATTCGCCAACTGGCGGGTTGCGCTGGTGCTCTTCACCCAGGCGCTGTACTACGGCCTGCCCTGGCTGCAATGGGACAACCGCCAGGCGGTGCTGTTCGATCTGGCCGCGCGCAAGTTCTACATTTTTGGCCTGGTGTTCTGGCCGCAGGATTTCATCTATCTCACCGGCCTCTTGATCCTGGCGGCGCTGGGCCTGTTCCTGTTCACCGCCGTCGCCGGCCGCCTGTGGTGCGGCTACGCCTGTCCGCAGACCGTGTACACCGAGATTTTCATGTGGGTGGAAAGCTGGCTGGAAGGCGACCACGTCGCGCGCAAGAAACTCGACAAGTCGCCGTGGAACGCCAACAAACTGCGGCGGCGCGGCCTCAAGCATTTCATCTGGATACTGCTTGCGCTGTGGACCGGCTTCACTTTCGTCGGCTATTTCACGCCGATCCGGACGCTGGCCGCCGAAGTGATGCGCGCCAGCCTCGGCCCGTGGGAGACCTTCTGGGTGCTGTTTTACGGCTTTGCCACCTGGGGCAACGCCGGTTTCATGCGCGAGCAGGTGTGCAAATACATGTGCCCGTATGCGCGCTTCCAGAGCGTGATGTTCGATTCCGACACGCTGACCGTGACCTACGACAGTTCGATCGGCGAACCGCGCGGACCGCGCAGCAAGAAGACCGATTACAAGGCGGCCGGGCTCGGCACCTGCATCGACTGCCAGGTCTGCGTGCAGGTCTGCCCCACCGGCATCGACATCCGCAACGGCCTGCAATACGAATGCATCGGCTGCGCCGCGTGCATCGACGGCTGCGACCAGATCATGGACAAGATGGGCTACCCGCGCGGGCTGATCCGCTACACCACGGAAAACGTGGTGAAGGGCAACTACCCCGACGCCGGCATCCTGCGTCACGTCATGCGTCCGCGCACCGTCATCTACGCCACGCTGCTGGCGCTGATCTCCGGCGCGTTCGTCTACAGCCTGGCCACCCGCGTGCCGCTGCGCGTCGACGTGGTGCGCGACCGCGCCGCGCTGTCGAAGGAAACCGACGAAGGCGAGATCGAAAACGTCTATCGCCTGCAGCTCATCAACAAGGACAGCCGGCCGCATCGGTATACGATTGAGGCGCATGGCATCGACGACCTGAAGGTGGTGACGGGCGACCGCGAGATCGCAGCCGCGCCCTTGCAGACCATCGACATCCCCGTCAGCCTGATTGCCGAACCGGACGAGCTGAAGGGCCGCTCGATCGGCGTGACGTTCACGATACAGGCCACCGACGACCCGCGCATCAAGGACGAGGTCGCCAGCAAATTCTTCAACCGCTAGGGAATAACACCATGAATACGCTCAGCGCGCCGGCACGCAAACCGTGGTACCGCGAACCCTGGCCGTGGTTCCTCATCAGCCTGCCCGCCACGGCGGTCGTCGCCGGGCTCACCACCGTGTGGATCGCCTTCCAGAGCGCCGACGGTCTGGTGGTCGGCGATTACTACAAGGAAGGACTCGCCATCAACCAGATGCTGGCACGCGACAACGCCGCGCGTGCGCTGGCGCTGACCGCCACCCTGGGGAATGCAGACGGCGGACTCACGCTGACGCTGGCCGGGCACATGAAAACGTATCCCGAGCAATTGACCCTCAGTCTGGCCCACCCCACCCATCAGGGCATGGACCACATCCTCACGTTCCATCATGCCGGTGGCGGACACTATCGCGCCGCGCTGCCCGCCATGCCAGCGGGAAAATGGCACGCCCAGCTGGTCGACGCGTCCAGCTGGCGCCTCTCCGGCGTGCTGCATACCCCTTTCGACCAGCCGGTCACGCTGTCGGCATCCGAACCCATCGTGCATCAACCGTAAGGAGACTGAAATGGACGTCGTATTCAATCTGCTGTTTACCAGCCCGATTGGCTTGTTGAGCCTGTTCACCATCGGGTTCATCATCGGCATGGGATTTTTTCTGTCGGCCTGGTTCAAGCGCAAAATGAATAACCCGGAAGAGTAATCGCCACCCGACGAGGAGCACGCCATGTTGCAGCGCCTGATCCACATTCTGTGGCCATCTTTCCTCGTTGCCGGGATGGCCGACATCGTCTTCACCACCCTGTTCGACCCGCTGGAAATCATGTATCGCGGCGATCCGCTGATCGAACACCGCATCGGCGCCTACACCATCGGTTTCTTTGTGTTCTGGCTGCTCGGCATCGCCTCCAGCGCGATGACCTGCTATTTCCAGCGCAGCGCCGACGAAATCAACCGCTGCCCGCTGCCGCCGCGCAAGCGCCCCGAGGGCTGCCCCAAGCGCGAGGACGGCAGCGACTGCGCTGACTGCTAGCGTTCAACAAGCAGCACGGGAACAGGGCTGGCAAAACAAAGGCGAGGCCATCGCCTCGCCCTCGTGTGTTTTGCCTGACCTTGCCAGACGGGTCAATGATCGTAGCGGTGGTCGCAGGCGGGGCAGTTGCGCGCGGCTTCTTCGGTCCAGAAAACGTGGGTCACGGTTTCGCTGCCATCCGTGTTGTAGCGCCGGTAGGTCGAGCTGCGGCCGTTGGCGGACTGGCTGACCAACTGGCCCCAGCTTCTGGGATCATCGCTGATGTCTGCCGCAGAGGCCGCGCCAGCGGGGGCAGAAGCGGGGGCGGCGGCAACGGTGGCAGTGCTGTCGAGATGGCTGCCGTAGATGAGGTTCAGTTCTTCAAAGTCATGCGTATTGGGACGGGTGCTCAGCGTGCTGGTGGCGTTGCTGCCGGTGTTGGAGAAGTAGTCCATGCAGGTGTTCAGCGAGCTGCCGCTGGCGTCCTGATGATCCAGGCCAAAGGTGTGGGCGACTTCCTGGCAGACGACGTGCCGCTTCTCGTTGGGATTGTTGTAGGTCGACGAACTGAAATAGCTGTCGTTCATTTTGGCCGATCCCTGGACGATGTGGGTGCCGTCGACAATGTTGATGGAGGCCAGGCCCAGCCAGCCATTATTGCCGTACTTGCCGTTGCAGACCTGGGTGGTTCCCCGCACCATCGAGCAGTTCCGATTGGACTGGCCGGCCGTGATCGCCGTCAGGATCGGGGTGAAGGTAGCGCCAAACAGCGTGGGGCTGTTCCAGTCGCTCGATGTAGCCGAGAGCTGAGCCTTCCAGTCGGTGGTAGTCATGTTGTCGCCGAGCTTGAGGGTGAATTGCGTCGCGGTGCGCGCCCAGTGGTAACCGCCCCAGGCGTGGCCCGCCTGACTCGACGCGGACAGGACCGCCAATGAGAGGCCGACAACAAATGCCGGCAGGGTGTGTGAAGATTTGGCGTTGCCCATGTAATCCTCCCTTGAGTTGGTTTTGTCGTTTGTCGCCTGAGGGTCGCAGGGAACCACCCGTGACCTTGCGCGTGGGCAGCGTGTTGCTGCCCACGCGCTTTTATAGTCCAAATGCGCCGCAAAGTCGATGGCGGGGGCGTGCGGCAGAATTTCCGGACGGCGGCTGTCCCGCTTGACCTAGGCGGTCCGCGAATAGCGCGGCTGATCGCCGGCGGCTTCCTTCAGGTAGCGGTCGAAGCACATGCCGATGTTGCGCAGGAACAGGCGGCCGCTGGGCGTGACCTTGATCTTTCCGGCGGCGATCTCCACCAATCCGTCGTCGGCGAGCGGACGCAGGTCGGTCAGCGCCTCGGCGAAATAGTCGGCAAAGCCGATTCCCCATTCGCTGCCGAAGTCGGCGAAGTCGAGTTCCAGATCGCACATCACGCGGGTGATGGCATCGCGGCGGATCTGGTCGTCGCGCGTGAGCTTCAGGCCGCGCTCGACCGCGAACCCGGTCGCGGCAATACGTGCCTCGTAGCGCTTGAGGTTCTTTTCGTTCTGCATGTATACGTCCGCCGTCTGGCTGATGCCGGACACGCCGAAGGCGAGGATGTCGCAGTCCTTGTGCGTGGTGTAGCCCTGGAAATTGCGCCACAGCGTCTTGTTCTGCTGCGCGCGCACCAGTTCGTCGTCGGGGCGCGCGAAATGGTCGAGGCCGATGTTGACGTAGCCCGCCGCCCCCAGCCTTTCGTTGACTGCCTGCTGCAGGCCGAGGCGGGTCGCGGCGTCCGGCAGGTCTGCCTGCTGGATCAGGTTCTGGTGTTTTTTCAGCCACGGCACATGGGCATAGGCAAACACCGCCAGCCGGTCGGGCGCCCACGCCGTCACCCGTTCCAGCGTGCGGCTGAAGCTTTCGACCGTCTGCTTCGGCAGCCCCACGATCAGATCCAGGTTGATGCTGGAGAACCCCAGTTCGCGCGACCAGTCGAGCACCTGCTGGATCAGCGCCTCGGACTGGATGCGGTTGACCGCCTGCTGCACCGCCGGATCCATGTCCTGCACGCCGAACGACAGGCGATTGAAGCCGGATTCGCGCAACGCTTCCAGGTGCGCGCGCGTCAGTTCGCGCGGGTCGACCTCGCAGCTTATCTCGGCATCCGGCGCCAGGGTGAAATAGCTGCGCATCGTCGCCATCAGGCGGCGGATGTCGTCAGGGTGCAGATAGGTCGGCGTGCCGCCGCCCCAGTGCAGCTGGCGCACCATCCGCGTTGCGTCGACCAACTGTGCAGTGCGCGCCATTTCGCGGTCGAGCGTCGCCAGATAGGGCTGGGCTTTGCTGTAGTCCCGCGTCGCCACCATGTTGCAGCCGCAGTAGTAGCACAGCGAATCGCAGAACGGGATGTGCGCGTACAGGGACAGGCCGCGCTCGGGCGCCGCAGCCGCCAGCGCCGCGGCCCAGTCTGCTTCGCCGAAGCCGGTATGGAAATACGGCGCGGTCGGATACGAGGTGTAACGCGGACCGGGTACGCTGTATTTCTGCAGCAGATCCTGGGTCGTCGACGTCATCGCGCATCCTTAAATAGATATTTCTGTCTTTTTATCACAGCCCGGCGCTGAAATCCAGCGCGCGCCGCCGCTGGGGCACCCGCCTGGTTTTGCGGTAAAGTTCGGGCTGACAGGCCGTTGGCACACCCGGAACTCACATGTCGCCCACCCCGCTGCTGCTCGTTCGTTTCCTGCTGCTCGCGCTGCTGCTCGGCGCAGCAGGCGCCCGCGCCGACGAGGCATCCGACCTGGCGCAGCGCGTCTACGACCGCCCCAACGGGCGCGACCTCGCGTCGCTGGGCCGCATGGTGCTCACCGAAAAGGGCCATGCGCCGCGTATCCGCGAATTCGTCACCTACCGGCTCGAAAAACCGGGCGGCGAAACCGCCAACCTGATCCGCTTTCTCGCACCGGAAGACATCGCCGGAACCGGCCTTCTCAGCATAGACAAAGCCGACGGCAGCACCGACCAGTGGCTGTATCTGCCCGCCCTCGACCGGGTGCGGCGCATTTCGAGCGAGCGCCGTGGCGGGCGTTTCGTCGGCTCCGACCTCTATTTCGAGGACCTGCAGGAGCGCAAGCCGGCAAAAGACCGTCATCGCCTGCTCGGCAGGCAGACCGAAAACGGCATTCTCTGCGAGGTACTCGAAAGCGTCCCGGTGGATCCGGACGATTCGGTCTACAGGAAGCGCATCAGCTGGATCGACCCGGCCACCGCCATCCCGCAGCGCGTGGACTATTTCGAGAAGGACGCCGGCACCCCCAGCAAACGCTGGCTGCTGCGCAGCAAGAAACGCAATCAGGGCTACTGGACGCTGACCGACAGCCGCATGATCGATCTGACCGGCGGCCACGAAACCCGGCTGGTCGTCGACACCGTGCTGTACGACCAGAAACTGCCCGCCAAATTGTTCACCCCGCAAACCCTCGCCGACGAAAGTCTGGAATCGGAATATCGCCCATGAAAAAACTG
>DASVPF010000201.1:0-1505 GCA_036382965.1 Thiobacillus sp. | reverse complement strand
GATGGTGCCCGCCGCGCAGCTGGAGGCGTTCAAGGCCGAAATGGATAACGCCAAGGTCGATTACATGTTGCTGACCTATCCGGGCGCGAAGCATGCCTTCACCAACCGCGAGGCCGACAGCTATGCCGCCGAGTTTGGCCTGCCGGTGAAATACAACCCGGCGGCCGACACGGATTCGTGGACGCGCACGCTGGAGTTTCTCAAGGCGACGTTGTCCAATTGACCCGGCAATCAACGCCGTTCGGGCTGAGCCTGTCGAAGCCTGTCCTGAGCTTGCCGAAGCGGCCCATTGTGGCAAGGCCCTTCGATCGTTCGACAGGCTCACGACTCAGGGCGAACGGACTCAACACAAACTGACGGATCAATAAGATGAACGATTTCTGCGACCACGACGACTGCCACGCTCCGCACGACAGCGGCAGCCTCGGCATTCCGCAAGTCGGCGCGTTCGACCCGGCGGCGTTCGAGCGCGCGGTGAACGCCATGCTCGTCGCCTGCGGGGTGGCGCCGGATTCGGTGCACACCGGGCGTACCGCGCAGCGCGTGCGCGAGCTGTGGCAGCGCCGCCTGCTCGGCGGCTATGCGATGCACCCGGCCGAGGCGCTGGGCGAGGGCTTCGCCGACGCGCGCGACGACATGGTGGTGGTGCGCGGCATCGCGGTGCACGGCGTGTGTCCGCACCATCTGGTGCCGTTCCGCGGCGTCGCGCACGTGGCCTACATTCCAGGCGGGCGGCTGCACGGCTTCGGGCGCATCGCGCGCATGGTCGACGCCATCGGCCACCGCTTCACCTATCAGGAATGGATGACCCGCGACATCGCCGAGGCGCTGGTGACGCATGGCATGGCGCAGGGCGCGGCCTGCATCATCGAGGCCGAGCAGCTGTGCCTGCTGCTGGGGGAAGACCGGCGCGGCGACGAGCGTGTCGTCACCCAGGCGTTCACAGGCTGCTTCAGGCGCAGCGACCAGCAGCGCAATGAGTTTCTGCGTGCGGTGGCGCAATCCGCCTTGCGTTGACGGCGGTGTCAGACGGGCGATGCGCGATCTCGGTATGAAATCGTGTGTTGTCCTGATCGCCGGGCTTTGGGCGTGGCCGCTTCATGCGGCCGAAGCGCCCGACTGGAATGGGCATTCGTCGCCAGAGGTGGTGATCAGCGTCGCTGAGCCGGCTCCGAATGAAGTGGTGGTCGTCGTCAACGACAACGCGCCAGGCGGCAACCATGCGGGCCTTTTCGCGGGCAGCCTGTTGATCGATCCGGCTGGCAGCTATTTCGGCGTGCGCCGTCAGGACAAAGCCTGGCGCGGGCCGACGCTGGCGGACTACGTCCGCTACCAGACCGTCGATGGCACGAAGATACGCCTGTATCGGTTTCGCCTGCCGCCGCAGACCTTCGACGCCATCGTGCAGCGCATCCGTGACGCCGGACCCACGCCCCCCCTGTTCTGCGCCTCGGCAGTGCAGAACCTGCTCGCCGAGATTCCGCCGTTTGATGCCGTCAAGCGGA
>DASVPF010000200.1:0-1695 GCA_036382965.1 Thiobacillus sp. | reverse complement strand
CCTTCGCCCAGGCGGCCAAGGCGGCGGGCGTGGACGGCGTGCTGACGGTGGACATTCCGCCGGAAGAATCGGCAGGCGTTTCGGACGTGTTCAAGGCCGCCGGCCTCGACCCGATTTTCCTGTTGTCGAGGTCGACGCTGGTGACGATCGCCGCGTCGGCGTCGAACACGTTGACCGCGTCGAGACGGCCGCCAAGGTAAATAGCAAGATTGTCCTGATCGATGGCCCCATGCTGGCTGAACTCATGTTGGACTTTAGTTTGGGTGTTTCAATGGTGAGCACCTATGAAATCAAACGCATTGACTCAGATTATTTTGAAGAAGACTGAACCATGAGCCGCATCGGCCAGACCTTTACCGCGCTCAAGGCGCACAACAAGAAAGCCCTCATCCCCTTCATCACCGCCGGCGATCCCGGCAAGGGACTGACGGTGCCGCTGATGCACGCGCTGGTGGACGCCGGGGCGGACATCATCGAACTGGGCGTGCCGTTTTCCGACCCGATGGCCGACGGTCCGGTGATCCAGCGCGCCTCCGAGCGGGCGCTGGCGAACAAGGTCGGCCTCAAGGACGTGCTCATGATGACGGCGGAATTCCGCAAGACCAACACGACGACGCCGGTGGTGCTGATGGGCTATGCCAATCCGGTCGAGCGCATGGGCTACGAAACCTTCGCCCAGGCGGCCAAGGCGGCGGGCGTGGACGGCGTGCTGACGGTGGACATTCCGCCGGAAGAATCGGCAGGCGTTTCGGACGTGTTCAAGGCCGCCGGCCTCGACCCGATTTTCCTGTTGTCGCCGACCACGCCCGAAGCG
This sequence comes from Thiobacillus sp., assembly GCA_036382965.1. GTDB lineage: Bacteria > Pseudomonadota > Gammaproteobacteria > Burkholderiales > Thiobacillaceae > Thiobacillus. Next base: position 881 of record DASVPF010000200.1, on the reverse strand, counting down.
CGGGTGGAGCAGGTGGCCGCAGCGGCCGGCGGGTTCATTTACTACGTATCGCTGAAGGGCGTCACGGGTTCGGCCAATCTCGACACCGAGGAAGTCGCGAGAAAGCTTGCCATGGTGCGCAAGCATTGCAGTCTGCCGGTGGGCGTGGGCTTCGGCATCCGCGACGCGGCGACCGCAGAGGCGGTGGCGCGCATCGCCGATGCCGTGGTGGTGGGCAGCCGCATCGTCAACGAAATTGAAACTGCGCCCGAGGGCGAGTGTGTCAACCGCGTCAAGCACCTGGTGGCCGAGTTGCGCCGCGGCGTCGACGCGGCATCGAAATAAACGGAGAAAACAATGAGCTGGTTCCAGAAAATCCTGCCGCCGAAAATCAAGCGGCGCGCGCTGGCCGACAAGAAATCCATGCCCGAGGGGCTGTGGTCCAAGTGCCCGGCCTGCAACGAAGTGCTGTACCGCGCCGACCTCGAAAGCAATCTGGAGGTGTGTCCGAAGTGCGGCCACCATCACCGCATCAACGCGCGGCAGCGGCTGGCCATGCTGCTCGATGCGGAGGGGCAGCACGAGATCGGCACGCAGGTGACGCCACTCGACCCGCTGAAGTTCAAGGACAGCAAGAAGTATCCCGAGCGCCTGAAGGAAGCCCAGGCCGGCACCTCGGAAACCGATGCGCTGGTGGTGATCGGCGGCAGCGTCAAGGCGGTGCCGGTGGTGGCGGCGGCGTTCGAGTTCAAGTTCATGGGCGGCTCGATGGGCTCGGTGGTGGGCGAGCGCTTCGTCCTCGGTGTGGAAGCGGCGATCGAGTCGAACTCCGCCTTCGTCTGCTTTTCCGCCAGCGGCGGCGCGCGCATGCAGGAAGGCCTGTTTTCGCTGATGCAGATGGC
>DASVPF010000199.1:0-2189 GCA_036382965.1 Thiobacillus sp. | reverse complement strand
CTGGGGATGGCGCTGGCCGTCATCGTCGCCGACCACCTGACGAAATGGTGGGTGTCGTCCACCCTCGACTATCAGGATGCCATCCCGGTGTTGCCGTTCTTCTCACTGGTGCTGGTGCACAACACCGGCGCGGCATTCAGCTTCCTGGCCGACGCGGGCGGCTGGCAGCGCTGGTTCTTCGTTGCGGTGGGCGTCATCGCCACCGTGGTCATCGTGCGCCTGCTGAAACGCCATGCGCACGAGACGCGCCTGGCCTTTGCACTGGCGCTGGTGCTCGGCGGCGCGCTCGGCAACGTGATCGATCGCGTCGTGCTCGGTCATGTCGTGGACTTCCTGTATTTCCACTACAAGAGCTTCGCCTGGCCGGCATTCAACGTGGCGGACTCCGCCATCACCGTCGGTGCGGCCCTTTTGATCTGGGACAGCCTGCGCGGCAAACCCGCCGCGACAAAAGACACCGCATGACTGCGCGCGCCGTCGTCGCTCCGGGCGACACCCTCCAGATCCGCTACGCGCTACGCCCGCGTGGCGGCGACGACCTCGTCTCCAACTTCGACGATGCCGAACCCGACACCGTGACGCTCGGCGACGGCACGCTGGCGCCGACGCTGGAGCAGTGGCTGGTCGATCTCGTTCCCGGCGAGCGCCACGTGTTCCTGCTCGAACCCTGGCAGGCTTTCGGCGAAAGCCAGCCCGACCTGATCCAGACCCTGCCCAGAAGCGATCTGCCCGCCGAGATGGAATTCGAAGCCGATCAGCTGGTCGAATTCGCCATGCCCAACGGCCAGACCCTGGCCGGGCGCATCCTGGAAATCGGCGACGACGTGGTCAAGGTCGACTTCAACCACCCGCTCGCCGACCTGTCGGTCGAGTTCGAGGTGGAAATCGTCCGCATCCTGTGACATTGGAAAGTCCCCCATGACGCCCACCATTCTTCTCGCCAACCCGCGCGGCTTCTGTGCCGGGGTCGACCGCGCCATCGCCATCGTCGAACGCGCGCTGGAGAAATTCGGCGCGCCGATCTACGTGCGCCACGAAGTCGTCCACAACACCTTCGTCGTCAACGACCTCAAGACCAAGGGCGCGATCTTCGTCGAAGAACTCGCCGAGGTGCCGGCCGGCGCCACCGTCATCTTCAGTGCGCACGGCGTGTCGCAGGCCGTGCGCGCCGAGGCCGCGGCGCGCGGATTGAACGTGTTCGACGCCACCTGCCCGCTGGTCACCAAGGTGCACGTCGAAGTCAGCAAGATGCGCGACAAGGGATACGAAATCGTCATGATCGGCCACAAAGGCCACCCCGAAGTCGAGGGCACACTGGGACAGGCCGAAGGCGGCATGTATTTGGTCGAAACGCCGGAAGACGTCGCCGACCTGCAGGTGACCAATCCCGACACACTCGCCTACGTCACCCAGACCACGCTGTCGGTCGACGACGCCGCGCGCGTGGTCGACGCCCTGCGCACCCGATTCCCCGCCATCACCGGCCCGAAAAAGGACGACATCTGCTACGCCACGCAAAACCGCCAGGACGCGGTCAAGGCGCTGGCGCCGCAATGCGACGTGGTGATCGTGGTGGGATCGCCGACCAGCTCGAATTCCAACCGCTTGAGAGAAGTGGCCAGGAACCTGGAGGTGCCCGCCTACATGGTGGACAACGCATCGGAAATCGATCCGCAGTGGGTGGCAGGCAAAAACCGGGTTGGGCTCACGGCCGGCGCCTCGGCCCCGGAAATTCTGGTGCGCGCGGTGATCGAACGGCTCAACCAGCTGGGCATCGGCTCGGTGACCGACCTCGACGGCACACGGGAGAAGGTGGCCTTCGCTTTGCCGAAAGGGCTGGCTTGAACGCCTGAAGCATCCCGGTCGTTCAAGGGCAGCTTGCCAGCGTTGTCGTCTCGATACGCGGACGGCCGGTACGGCTAATGACGATTCGCCTCGCTCCGTATTCCTCATAGGATTGCCGGCACACCGTCAGGGTGCCGGACTGGAATGCGCCAGACGTCATTTCCGTTGCACCGGTTGGCATATACGAAATGTAATCAGACACATGCGAGTTCCCCGTTAGTCGGAATCCATCCGGCATCCCCGGCTGTTTCAGAATCACCGTTTCGCCCGCATCCAGTGCGGCGTTGTTGTTAATGTCATGGAACACCACCCATCCCTGATGCCAGGCGCCGGTGCAGCTTGTT
>DASVPF010000198.1:0-4431 GCA_036382965.1 Thiobacillus sp. | reverse complement strand
CTCGCATGTGACCGGCAGCCAGTTGCCGCCGTCGGCCAGCGCGCACCGGCCCGAACTCGCCTGCCGCCGCTGGGAGGCGATGGGCGTGTCGCTGGTGTTGCACCCGCGCAATCCCTACGTGCCCACCGTGCACATGAACGTGCGCTGTTTCGTCGCACTGAAGGACGGCGAGGCACCGGTGTTCTGGTTCGGCGGCGGCATGGATCTCACGCCCTACTACGGCTTCGAGCACGACGCGCGCCACTTCCACCTCGCCTGCAAGACTGCGCTCGATCCGTTCGGCGCTGACCTGCATCCGCGTTTCAAGCAATGGTGCGACCGCTACTTCTTCCTCAAGCACCGCAACGAGCCGCGCGGCGTCGGTGGCGTGTTCTTCGACGACTTTGCCGAAGGCGGTTTCGACCACGCCTTCGCCATGACGAAAAGCGTGGGCGACGCCTTCCTCGACGCCTACCTGCCGATTCTGGAGCGCCGCCGCGACATCGCCTACGGCGAACGCGAGCGCGATTTCCAGGCCTACCGGCGCGGGCGCTACGTCGAATTCAACCTGGTGTACGACCGCGGCACGCTGTTCGGCCTGCAGTCGGGCGGGCGCACCGAATCGATCCTGATGTCGCTGCCGCCGATCGTGAAATGGCGCTACGACTGGCATCCCGCTCCCGGCTCGGCCGAAGCGGCGCTCTACACCGATTTCCTCACCGCACGCGACTGGACTTAAGGCGTGCCGACCGCTATTTCACTATCCTCCGATCATGCATAAAATCCCGCGCCGCATCCTCATCGGCTTTGGCATCCTGTTGCTGGTGATCGGGGTGATCGGCCTCGTCGCCTACGAGTTGGTGTCGTCGGCACTGGAGGCGAGATACCTCGCCAGGACCGCGCAGAAAATGACTTGGCAAATCCGGCCGGGCCCGTCCGGCCGCATCCGCTATCCCGACGAGGGGCCGTACGACCTGCGCCTCGGCTACAGCAATCTGCCGGACTATCTGACCCGGCTCGACAAGGCTGGCTGGCAGATCGACCGGCAGGCCAGGATCAGCACCCAGATGGCGCGGGCGGACGATCTCGGCCTGTTCCTGCCGTATCACGAAAAGGACCAGGCCGGTCTCAGCCTGCTCGACAGCGATGGCAAGCCGCTGTACCAGGCCCGGTATCCGACACGGGCCTATGGCCGCTTCGACGACATCCCCAGGGTGCTGGTCGACGCCCTGCTCTATATCGAAAACCGCGAACTGCTGACCGAGCAGTTCCCCACCCGCAACCCGGCGGTGGAATGGAACCGTCTCGCCGAGGCACTGATGGAAAAAGGCATCAGCCTCGTCGACACCAGCCGCAACGTGCCGGGCGGCAGCACCCTGCCGACGCAGATCGAGAAGTACCGCCATTCGTCGGAGGGGCTTACCAGCAGCATGAGCGAAAAGCTGCGCCAGATGGCCACTGCCAGCCTGCGCGCCTACCTCGACGGCGTCAACACGCTGCCGATGCGGAAGAAGACCGTGATGGCCTACCTCAACACCGTGCCGCTCGCCGCGGCGCCGCGCTTCGGCGAGGTCAACGGCGTCGGCGACGGCCTGTGGGCCTGGTACGGGCTGGACTTTGCCGAGATCAACCGCACCCTCGCCAAACCCCCGTCCGCCCACGACGCCGCCTATGCCAGCGCGCTGAAGCATGTCCTGTCGCTGATCGTGGCGGAGCGCCGGCCGTCGTATTACCTGGCCACCAACCGCAAGGCGCTGGACGCGCTCACCGACGACCACCTCGATCTCCTGGCCAGCGTCAATGTCATCCCGCGCGAACTGGCCGCCCGCGCCAAGCGGATCAAGCTGCGTCCGACCAGCCTGCGCGTCGACCCGCCGCCGCCGCGCTTCGTCGAGCAGAAAGCCAACAACGCGCTGCGCATCCGCGTCGCGCAGCTGCTGGGCGAATCGCGCCTGTACGATCTCGACCGCCTCGACCTGATCGCCAACACCACCATCAACCAGCCGGCGCAAAAGCTCGTCAGCGGCTATCTGCAGAACTTGGCCAACCCGGACGCGGCGGCCGCATCGGGCCTGTTCGGGTTCCGCCTGCTGCAACCCGACAACCCGCTCGGCCACGTGATCTACAGCTTCACCCTGTACGAGAAAACGCCGCTGGGCAACGCGCTGCGCGTGCAGGCCGACAACCTCAACCAGCCGTTCGACATCAACAGCCAGGCGCGCCTCGACCTCGGCTCCACCGCCAAGCTGCGCACGCTGGTCACCTATCTGCAGATCATCGCGCAGCTGCGCGACGAATACCGCTCGCTCGACGCCGCCACGCTCAGGCAGAAGGCGCAGCCGCAGCGCGACGTGCTGGCACAGTGGGTGGCCGCCACCCTGCTGAGCCAGCCCGACATCAAGCTGGACGCCCTGCTCGACGCCGCGATGGGCCGCCAGTATTCGGCGGCGCAGCAAATGTTCTTCACCGGCGGCGGGCTGCACAACTTCGCCAACTTCGACCCCAAGGACAACAGCCGCGTCATGGACGTGTGGGAGGCCACCAAGAATTCGGTCAACCTCGTCTACATCCGCATCATGCGCGACATCGTGCGGCATTACGCCAGCGCCTCGCCCGGCGCCGCCGCGCGCATTCTGGACGATTCCAGCAACCCGCTGCGCCAGACCTACCTGATGCGCTTCGTCGATCAGGAAGGCCGCGTCTTCATCAACCGTTTCTACCAGAATCACAAGGGCCAGACGGCGTCGCAGATGGCGGACGATCTGTACGCCCGGGTGCGTGGCAACCCGCGCCGCTTCACCTCGGTGTACCGCTATCTGGAACCGCAGGCGAGCTTCGACACCTACGTCGCCGCGCTGCACGCGCAGGTGCCCGCCAGCGCCAGCCTCGCGCCCAGCGTGCTCGAATCGCTCTACAAGGTTCACGCGCCCGACGCCTACAATCTCGCCGACCGCGGCTACGTGGCGCAGATCCACCCGCTCGAACTGTGGGTGGTGAAAACCCTGCGCGCCGCGCCCCTGACCAATCTCAAAGGCCTGTACGAACAGGGCGCCGACGCCCGCCGCGAGGTCTACAACTGGCTGTTCAAGACCAGCCGCAAGAACGCGCAGGACATCCGCATCCAGAGCCTGCTCGAGGTCGAGGCCTTCGACGGCCTGCTGCGCGACTGGAAACGCCTGGGTTATCCCTTCGACAACATCACCCCCTCGTACGCCACCGCCATCGGCGCCTCGGGCGACCGTCCCGCCGCGCTGGCCGAGCTGATGAGCATCCTGGTCAACGACGGCGTGCGCGCGCCGATGGTGAGCCTCACCGGCCTGCATTTCGCCGCCAACACGCCCTACGACACCCGCCTCTCGCTCAAGCCGGCCCAAGCAGGCGAACGCCTGCTGCCGGTCGAGGTTGCGCAGACGGTGCGGCGCGCGCTGGCACGGGTGGTCGAAGGCGGCACCGCCGGGCGGCTCGCCGGCGCGCTCAAGGACCCGGCCGGCCAGCCAATCACCATCGGCGGCAAGACCGGCACCGGTGACCATCGTTTCGAACGTTACGGCCGCGGCGGCCAACTGATCGATTCGCGCGTGGTCAGCCGCTCCGCCACCTTCGTGTTCTACCTGGGCGACCGCTACTTCGGCACCCTGACCGCCGTGGTGGAAGGCGAGGAGGCCGGCCGGTTCGGTTTCACCAGCTCGCTCACCGCGCAAATGCTGAAGACCCTGCTGCCAGCTTTGCAGCCGCATCTGTATCCGCAGGCCCCGGGGGCGCCCAAGCCTGCGGCAGAAGCCGCCGTCCCGGCAGCGGCGCCGGTTGCGCCGGCGCCCGCCGCGCCGCGCGCCCCGCTGAAGGAAAAACCCGACGAGACCACCAGCAAGGCCGACCCGCTGGTCAAGCAGCCGCCGGTCCAGGGCGGCTTCCCCGAGGATCTTGAACCTAGCGTGGTGCTGCCTGTCCCAATGACACCCAGGTCCGCACCCGCCGCCCCGGCGCCGTAAGGCCGGGGGCGGCTGTTTGCGCAAAATCGGATATGCTGAAAAGCAGCCCTTGATCGCAGCACCATGAAAGACAACATCCAGCCCCTGATCCAGCACACCCCCACCGACTCCGGCAATGTCAGCATTCCGGCGTTGCGGGTGCTGTCGGAAATCACCACCAGCCTGTCGTCCGACTCCAACGTCGAGCAGCTGCTGGGGCGCTTCCTCACGACCATGATCCGCCTGGCCGGCGCGCAGGCGGGCGCGGTGCGCGTCATCACCGACGACCGCACCCATCTGCGGCTGATCGGCTCGGTCGGGCTGCCGCCCGAACTGGTTGCACAGGAAAACATCGTCAGCGTCGATTGCGGCGTGTGCGGCAAGGCCGCGCGTGAGGTGACGGTGAGCAGCTGGAACAACGTCGCCTTCTGCAAGCGCCAGGCCAGCGGCGCCTATTTCAGCGACACCTGCAACAGCGTGGTGG
>DASVPF010000197.1:0-1647 GCA_036382965.1 Thiobacillus sp. | reverse complement strand
TTGCAGGGCGACAGCGCCTCGTCCGCGGGCGGCATCACGACTGTCGAGGAGATTCGCGAGCTGGCGAAACTCGGCGTACACGCCGCGCTCGGCATGGCCATCTACACCGGCCGCCTGAACCTGGACGAGCTCGCACGGCTGGTTCTCCCCGGGTAACCGCTCCCTTGTATGTTAGAAGCACGGAGTGAGCACGGCTCCGTGGTGACGGAGCCGTGCAGGCTGCGCAGGATCGAACTGCTCCCGGGTCTCGTCTGAGACGAGCCGTACCAAAGCTGGATCTGCGCGGCCGGTCTCCGGTCGAACCCGAACAGTCGCTAGGGCCGGTTTCTGGCCGAGCCCGCATTTACAAGGATGGGATCAACCGTGCATTCAGATTCTAACGCAACCAGTTGGGCAGGAATCGACGTTTCTCAGGACTGGATCGACGTGGCCGTGGTGCGGCAAAGCGCGGTGGTGGCGCGCTGGCGCGCGGCGCGATCGGCAGAGGCGCTACGGGAAACAGCCGGGCGTTTAAAGCCGTTTGAGGTGGCAGGCGTCATGGTGGAGCCGACAGGAGGCCTGGAGCGTTGCGTCGGCGCAGTGTTGGCGGCGGCCGGCCTGTCGGTGCTGCGTGTCAACGCCAAACGGGTCCGGGATTTCGCGCGGGCACACGGCGTACTTGCCAAAACGGATGTGCTGGACGCCTACGCGCTGGCGCTGTTCGGCGAGCGCATGCAGCCGCAGCCCCGGGTGTGGCTGGACTCGGAACGTCAGGAGCTTGCCGACAGGATCGCGCGGCAACAACAGTTGGTCCAGATGCGCACGGCGGAACGCAATCGTTTGCATCGGACCAGTGCGGCGTCGATACGAAAAAGCATCGAGCGCACGCTGCGTTTTCTGGCCAGGGAACTGGAACGCCTGGAAGCGGAGCTCGGCGCCTGGTGGGACGAGCACGGCTCGGCCTGGCGCGAGCCGGAAGCACGGCTACGAAGCATGCCCGGCGTGGGACCCAAAACGGCGCGCGTGTTGCTGGCGCACTTGCCCGAGTTGGGGCAGGTGAACCGGCGCGAGATCGCCTCCTTGGCCGGACTGGCTCCCTTCGCTTGCGAAAGTGGCCAGTGGCGCGGTCAGCGCCACATTCGCGGCGGGCGCGCCGTGGTGCGGGTGGCTCTCTACCTCGCCAGTTGGACGGCGGTACGCCGGGCCGGAACGTTTCGCGACTTCTATGAAGAGCTGCTGAGTCGCGGCAAAGCACCCCAACTGGCGCTGATCGCCGTGGCGAGGAAGATGCTACTCATCCTCAATGAAATGATGCGAACTGGAAAATCCTGGCAAGACCGTATTGTTTCGGCTTGACAATTCACACAGTCGCTTTGGTCGCGGCTCGGTAGCGCAGTGAGCGTACTGAGCCGCGCGCGGAGCAAGCGGTCAAGCCACTTCAGAAACATGACACTAGTCGCTGTCTCGCGGCCCAATGAGCACACTGACGGGACATGCGCCGCAAGACTGCTGCCCGTTCTCCGCGTATGATATTGTGTTTCGGATGACCGCATCAGTTTCGTCGGTCGAGCGGGCGCTGGCGATCCTGGAGCTGCTGGCGAGCCCACGTGCTGGGTTGACATTGCCGGAAATCGCGCGGCGTGTAAAGATCCCCAAGAGTTCAGCCTA
>DASVPF010000196.1:0-2659 GCA_036382965.1 Thiobacillus sp. | reverse complement strand
AACGGGTGGCGTTTCTGTGCGAGAACGTTAAAACCTATCATTCCGATACCGGCTTCGTCGGCGGATTCGTTGCGCTGAACTCCGGCCAGGTGTCGAACGAAGGCTCGACCGTCGGACAGGCAATTGAAAGTCCGATGAAGGGCAAGGAGGCGCTGATCGTGACCTTCTGGACCAGCTTCGAAAGCCACGAAAGATCGCACCGTTCCGTCACCTTCCAGCCCTTGTTCCAGAAGGTGCTGGATTTATGCGAAAACGGCAATGAGGAAATCGCTTACGAAATGCTGTGGTCAGGCAAAGCCTATGGTCCTGACGAGATCGCTGCGGCGCGCCAGGCCAAAGCGCAGTACGCCAATGCAGCCTGATTGCGGGTCCGGGCGAATCTGAAAGCGGCGGGAATTCCGCCGTTTTTTTTTGTGCTGAATGGCGTTATGCGGCGCCCTCCATGACGCGGGTATATTTCCCCTCGCGGGCCAGGCTGTTCAATCGGCAACGCGTCAGCAGCGCCTTCTGCGCGGCGACGACCTGGCTTTCCTGTCCCCGCCAGACGGCAAGCACCGGCGCCTGCAGGGCCCGCCCGTAGGAGAAGCTGACTGACCACGGATGCGCACCCATCGCATTCATGGCGTTGAGATGGTCGGTCGCATCCTCGGCACTCTGCCCGCCGGACAGGAATACGATTCCCGGGACCGCCGCCGGTACATGGCGCTTCAGACAGCGGATCGTGGCCTCGGCAACCTCCTGGGCGCCGGCCTGACGAGCGCATTTCATCCCGGCAATCACCATGTTCGGCTTCAGCAGCATGCCTTCGAGCAGAACCTGCTGGGCATGCAGTTCGGCGAACACGGCATGCAGTACCTGAGCCGTCACCACTTCGCAACGCGCGATGTCGTGGTCGCCGTCCATCAGCACTTCCGGTTCCACGATCGGCACCAGACCGGCCTCCTGGCATAGCGCAGCGTAGCGCGCCAGCGCGTGGGCATTGGCGCGTACGCCGGCCGCCGACGGAATATCGCATGCGTCGATCTCAGTGACTGCGCGCCACTTGGCGAATTGTGCGCCCAGTTGCCGGTATTCGGCGAGCCGCTCGCGCAGCCCGTCGAGGCCTTCGGTGACCTTTTCGGCAGGGTGCAGTGCCAGCGCCTTGACGCCACGGTCGACCTTGATGCCGGGAACGATGCCCCGGCTCGCCAGCAGCTGTGGGAAAGGAATGCCTTCGCGGGTGCGCTGGCGCAGGGTCTCGTCGTAGAGGATGACGCCGCCGATGTGGCGCTCGATGCCGTCGGCGGTAAACAGGATCTCGCGGTAGCGCCGCCGGTTTTCCTCGGTGGAATCCACCGGGATCGTATCGAAGCGCTTCTTGATCGTGGGATTGCTTTCGTCTGCCGCCAGCACCCCTTTCTGCCCTGCGACGATGGCGTTGGCCACGGATTTGAGTTCATCGATATTCATGGGTGACGCCCCTCCAGTTGAATGCGGACTTTGCATGGGGATAGCCTGCGCATGGCTGCCGGGCGAGCCCCTCCACCCTGTTCACTGTAGACCCTTATTCTTCCCCCGCGGCCGCCGGCTGGTCCGGCAAGCTGGGGGATAATCGCCCTCCATGTCTGCATCAAACCTACCCCCGGCTATTTTTTTTATGGGCCCGACCGCCGCGGGCAAGACCGCGCTGGCGGTCAGCCTGGCCGAACGTTTCCCGCTCGAAATCGTCAGCGTCGATTCGGCGCTGGTATATCGCGGCATGAACATCGGCACCGCCAAGCCCGACGCCGCCACGCTCGCGCGTGCGCCGCATCATCTGCTGGATATTCGCGAGCCCACCGACGTCTATTCGGCGGCGGCGTTCTGCGACGACGCGCGGCGGCTGATGGCCGACATCGTCGCGCGCGGCAAGGTGCCGCTGCTGGTCGGCGGCACCATGCTGTATTTCCGTGCGCTGTTGCAGGGGCTGGACGATCTGCCGCGCGCCGATCCGGCCCTGCGCAAGAAACTGGAAATCGAGGCGGCGACGCGCGGCTGGCCTGCGCTGCACGCCGACCTGGCGCAGATCGATCCGGCGACGGCCGTGCGTCTGGCGCCGAACGACTCCCAGCGCATCGGCCGTGCGCTGGAAATTTTCCAGCTCAGTGGCAGCCCCATGTCGGCGCTGCTCGACCGCACGTCATCCGCGTTGCCGTACCGCGTGCTGCAACTCGCCCTCGTCCCGTCCGACCGCGCAGTGCTGCACCGGCGCATCGCTGCGCGCTTCGACGCCATGCTCGCAGAAGGCCTGATCGACGAAGTGAAAATCCTGCGCCAGACCTACCAGCTCAATGCCGACCTGCCCGCCATGCGCGCGGTCGGTTATCGCCAGGCGTGGGCCTACCTCGACGGCGAAATCGACCTGGGTGAATTGCGCGAACAGGGCATTGCCGCCACCCGCCAGCTTGCCAAACGCCAGCTCACCTGGCTGCGTTCCTGGCCCGATGCGGTGACGCTGGATTGTCTGGCGGAGGATATGGACGTGCAGGCGACGGCGCTAGTGGTGGCGCTTCACCGCGGCGGCGAGCTTGCGCTTGCGCTCGGCGGTCGGCTTCTCGTAGTACTCGCGGGAACGCAGCTCGGTGAGAAGACCGGTCTTCTCCACCGTCCGCTTGAAGCGCCGCATGGCGACTTCAAACGG
>DASVPF010000195.1:0-4072 GCA_036382965.1 Thiobacillus sp. | reverse complement strand
GTTCTACCGTTCGGCGTTCGGGCTGGTCGCCATCTGGGGCGTGATCGCCGTCAGTCATCGCCGGCTGCTGGCGCCGCTCGCCACACTCCATTTCAAGTCGCATGTCTGGCGCGGGCTGTCGGGCTTTGCTGCATTGGTGATGTTTTTCTATGCGATCGGGCGATTGCCGCTGGCCACCGCCGTCACCCTCAACTACACCGCACCGCTGTTCCTCGCCGCGCTGTCGGCCTGGTGGCTGCGCGAACGCCACGGACGCGGGCTCAACGGTGCGGTGCTGCTGGGCTTTGTCGGCATCGTGCTGCTGCTGCGCCCGCAGGTGCAGGGTCAGGCCTGGTTGCCCGCACTGGCCGGCCTGGTGTCGGGCATGCTGGCGGCGGTGGCCTACGTCAACGTCAAGCAGCTGGGCAGACTGGGCGAACCCGAATGGCGGGTGGTGTTTTATTTCACCCTGCTGGCGACCGCGGGTGGCGCGGCCTGGATGGCGCTGGCCGGGTTCCATCGTCCGCAAGCCGGCGACTGGCCGTGGCTCATCGGCATCGGCGTCACGGCCACGCTGGCACAACTGGCGCTGACGCGTGCCTACCATCGCGGACGCACGCTCACCGTGGGCTCGCTCGCCTACACCACGGTCGGATTTTCGGCGCTATACGGCGTGCTGCTGTTCGGCGAGCGGCTGCCTGTCCTCGCCTGGAGCGGCATGGCCGTGGTGGCCGCCGCGGGTGTATGGGCGGTACGCGCCTCGACGCCATCGCATCCCGATTCGCTATAGTGGAAGCAGACCCGGAGGAGCGCGCCATGATCAGCCTGAAAACCAAGGACAACCAGATTGCCGTGACCGTGATGGGCCAGTTCACGCTCGCCGATTACCGCGAATTCGAGCAGGCGGTGGGATACGGCATTCAGTTTCAGGGGCCGGTCAATCTGCTGTTCGATTTGCGCGACATGTTGTCGTACAGCGTCGACGTGGCGTGGGAAGAACTGAAATTCTCTCGCGAGCACAAGAACGATTTCGGCCGCATCGCGATTCTGACCGACGACCAGTGGGTGGCGTGGAGCATGTGGGTCAACCGCCTGTTCATGTCGGCGGACATCCGGTTGTTCGACGACCTGGACATGGCGCAGGCCTGGGTGGCCGGCGGCGAATTGCCGGCAGCGGCAGGCTGACGGCGGCACTTCTCAAGCCGAAGGACGAGCCGGGCGAAAAATGGCCGGGTTGGCGTAATACGCGGCGTGTGCATTGGCCGCGTCCCAGCCTGGAATCCCTTGTGTCGGCAGCGGCGCAAGCTGGCGCGGGGTGGCGATCGCATCGAGTGCCCGTGCAGCTTGCGTATCCGCAGCATCGAGATCGAGCGAATCCGACATCAGCGGCAGGCATTTCCCGGTGATCGACGGGTAGGGGGCGAGTGTCTTTTCCAGCAGCGCATGGCCCACCACCACAAAGCACATATCGGTTTCGACACGCGAGCGTGCTTCCCAGAACAGGGCGTGCCACGCGCGATGGGCCAGCAGCTCGGTCAACGCTGGGTCGCGGCTGAGCACCCATACGCCCGATTCGTCCAGCACCGTCAGCGCGTCGCGGCGGCGGCCGCGCGCGGTCTCGGTCTCGACGGCGATGGCCTCGCCGTGGGCCGCATTGAGCGCAGCCTTGAAGCGCGGAAAGCGCAGCCACACCAGCGCGTTCAGCACATCGTGCCAGGTGTCGGCGCGGGTCGGCACCTGTCCGGTGTGCAGGATGTGCATTTCGTAATCGCGCGCCGACAGGCGGCCGTCGGGGATAACAAAACGTAGCGGCAGGCCGCGTGCCTGAGTCGTGCCGCGGGTTGCGGCCAGCATGTTGAGTGCAGCCAGATGGGGGAGGCCGTGCGCGAGATCCAGCGTCTCGATCAGGCTGCGATAGGGCGCAAAGGCAGGATGGTCGATCTTCAATGCAGCGATTCGGACAAGGCCTGGCGGTAGTGTCGCGTCAGCGGATGCGTGCCGCCGAGCAGGTCGAACAGCGCCAGGAGGCTGGTGCGACCGATGTCGTGGCGAAAGTGACGGTCGGTGCGGGCGATGAAAAGCAGGTCCTCCATCGCGCCGGCGAAGTCGTCCGCCGCCAGCAGCACGGCGGCACGCTGGTAATGCGCGTCGAGGTCGCCCGCCTCGCGGGCGATGCGGGTTTCCAGTTCGGCCAGCGGCGGCGCCCGGCGCGCGCTTTCCGCCAGATTCAAATGCGCATGGAGCGGCGCGATGAGGGCATCGGCCCGCGCCTCGGGCGGCAGGCTGTCGAGGAGCTTCAGCGCCTGCTCGCCTTCGCCCTCGGCCCACAGCAGTTTGGCGAGGTCGCGCGGGATGGCGAGGTTATCGGGTTCGGCAAGCGCCGCGTTGGCGAGCAGCATGCGCGCCTGCTGCACGTTGCCCGCCTGCCACGCCGACACTCCCAGCGCATGGGCGCGGTGGGCGTCGCCGGCGATGAAGCGGTCGAGCACTTCGCGGAAGCTGCTGTCGGGGTCGGCGCCGTGGATGGTGTGGGCGATCTCGCCGCGCCAGAAGAACTTCACCGTCGGCACCGAGTTCACGCCGAAGCGTCGTGCCAGTTCGGGCAGTTCGTCGGTGTTCAGCATCACCAGCAGAAACTTGCCGCCGTATTCCGCAGCAAGCTTGACCAGGCGCGGCATCAGGATGAAGCAGGGGCCGGCTTTGGGCGTCCAGAAGTGCACCAGCACTGGCCCTTTGTGCGAGTTCTCCAGCACCAGCCGGTTGAAGTTCTCCGCGCTGGCATCGAACACGTAAGGCGACAGGGCGGCCATCAGTCGAACGTTCCGCTGGTGGAAAAGCGGTCGCACGCGGCGACCAGTTCGCGCGCGATGCCTGGCTCGAACGCCGCATGGCCGGCATCCGGCACGATCACATAGCGCGCCTCGGGCCAGGCGCGCGCCAGTTCGTCGGCCGACACGATGGGGCAGACGGCGTCGTAGCGCCCCTGCACGATGACGGCCGGGATCGCGCGGATACGCTCGATGTTGGCGAGCAGGCTGTTGTCGGGCAGGAAGATGTGGTTGACGAAATAATGCGCCTCGATGCGCGACAACGACAGCGCGGTCTTGTCGCTGCCGAACGCGGAAACGAGATCGGGGCTGGGCAGCAGGGTCGAACACGATGCCTCGAAGGTGGCCCAGCGATAGGCGGCGGGCTGATGTACCGCCGGGTCGGGATCGATCAGGCGGCGATGATAGGCGCCGAGCAGATCATCGCGTTCGCTTTCCGGAATGAATTCCGCCAGCTGCCGCTGTGCCTCGGGAAAGAAGGCGCGGATGCCGGTGAGAAACCAGTCGATCTCGCTTTTGCGGCACAGGAAGATGCCGCGCAGCACCAGTCCGCGGCAGCGTTCCGGGTGGGCCTCGGCGTACGCCAGCGCCAGGGTCGAGCCCCACGAGCCGCCGAACACCAGCCAGGTCTCGATGCCAAGTTCGCGGCGCAGCGCCTCCATGTCCGCGATCAGATGCGGCGTGGTGTTGTCGGCGAGTTCGCCGTGCGGGGTGGAGCGGCCGCAGCCGCGCTGGTCGAACAGTACGATGCGGTAGCGTGCCGGATCGAAGAAGCGCCGCTGGTTGGGCGAGGTGCCGGAGCCCGGACCGCCGTGCACGAACAGCACCGGGATGCCATCCGGATTGCCGGAAGCCTCCCAGTAGATGCGATGGACGCCTGCTCGCCGCGGAACGCGGGGTAGCCGAAAACGCGGTTGAGCAGGCTTAAGGGGGTGTCGGGCATGAGGCTGGATTTGAAAAAGCGGGCTGGCGGGCGCTGGTTGGATTCTGATTTTCCATCTGGAAAATCATGGTGTCACATCGGCTATAATTGTGTCACATTTTGCCCCCTTGGAGGCTGCCATGAAAACCCTGACCATCCGCGAAGCCCGCGAAGGCCTGTCGCACCCCGACCAGATGTTCGCCGACAGCGACGAAGTGCTGGTAGTGTGCCGCGGCGAGCCGGTGGCGCGGATTCTGCCGGTGGAACCGCGCAAAAAATCCTTCCGTTCGCTGCGTGCGTTTCTGGAAAGCCAGCCGATGCAGACTGTGCCGAGCGAGGACCT
>DASVPF010000194.1:0-5513 GCA_036382965.1 Thiobacillus sp. | reverse complement strand
GGCAATGAAAAGCCTTCGCGCAGCGCGGCTTCGAGTAGGGTTTCGTCGTCGTTGACGGTGAACTGGTGCCCGCTGGGCTGGATGGAAACCTGGTACGGCATGATGTGGGCTTAAAATGAAGGCGGTGACAAACTAACGGATTATCGCCCGAGTGGGTGAGGTTTTCACCCTTGCATGGACAGGGTTACAGGGCAGCGATGAAGAGAATCTTGATAGTGGGATTTGGCGATGTTGCCGAGCGGCTGGTGCGGACCTACGCCGGACAGGCCGAATTCATCGGCCTGATCCGCCGCCCCGAGCGCGCCGCCGAGTTGCGCGCGCTCGGCGTGACGCCCTACCTCGGCGACCTTGACGCGCTCGCGACGCTCGTACGGCTGCCGCGCGTCGACGGCGTGCTGCATTTTGCGCCGCCGCCCAATGCAGGCAAAACCGATCCGCGCACCGCGCATCTGCTGCATGCGCTGGGGCGGCGCAAGCCCGGCGCGCTGGTCTACATCAGCACCAGCGGCGTCTACGGCGACTGCGGCGGCGACTGGGTCGCCGAGACGCGCCCGCTGGCGCCGGCGAGCGGCCGCGCGGTGCGGCGGGTCGACGCCGAACGCCAACTGCGCACCTGGGGGCAGCATCACGGCGTGCAGGTGAGCATCCTGCGCGCGCCCGGCATCTATGCCGCCGACCGCCTGCCGCTGGAGCGCATCAAGCGCGGCACCCCGGCGCTGGTCAGCCAGGACGACAGTTACACCAACCACATCCATGCCGATGATCTGGCGCGGCTGGCGTGGGCGGCGCTGTTCCGTGGCCGCGCGCTGCGCATCTACCATGCGGTGGATGCGCATCCGCTGAAAATGGGCGACTGGTTCGACAGCTGCGCCGACGCCTTCGGCCTGCCGCGCCCACCGCGGGTGCAGCGCAGAACTTCACCTACGAAGCCCTGAAGGCGGCGTTCCGCCCCGGCATGGGGCAATACATTCCCGAGCGCTTCTTCTGGGCACAGGACACGCTGGCGGAAGGCAGCGCGTGAGCGCGGTGCCTGACGATCCCCATGCCTGAATTTCCAGGTGGCGTGTACGCCATCACCCCCGACACCGCCGACACCGCGCGCTTGCTGGCGCAGGTCGAGGCCGCGCTGGCGGGCGGCGTGGCGGCCGTGCAGTACCGCGACAAGTCGGGCGACGTCGCGCGCCGCCACGAACAGGCGAGCGAACTGGTCGCGCTGTGCCGCCGCTTCGGCGTGCCGCTGATCGTCAACGACGACCTGCGGCTGGCCGACCTGGCCGACGCCGACGGCGTGCACCTGGGGCGCGACGACGGCAGCGTGCGCGAAGCGCGCATCATCCTCGGCAAGGGAAAATTCATCGGCGCCTCGTGCTACCAGAGCCTTGAACTGGCGCAGGCGGCGCAGGCGGCGGGCGCCGACTACGTGGCCTTCGGCAGTTTCTTCGCCTCGCCGACCAAGCCGGCTGCGCCGCGCGCCAGTCTCGACCTGTTGCGCGCGGCCGCGCCGATCATCCAGGTGCCGCTGGTCGCCATCGGCGGCATCACGCTGGCCAACGCGGCGCCGCTGCTCGACGCCGGCGCGGACAGTCTTGCCGTGCTGTCGGCGCTGTTCGACGCCGCCGACATCCGTGCCAGCGCACGCGACCTGAATCAATTATTTGAAACGGAATCAGAACAATGAACCCAGCAATGACCCGCAACGAACAACTCTTCGAACAATCGCAGAAAGTCATCCCCGGCGGCGTGAACTCGCCGGTGCGCGCCTTCAGGAGCGTCGGCGGCACGCCGGTGTTCTTCAGCCGCGCCCAGGGCTCGCGCGTGTGGGACGCCGACGGCCGCGAATACATCGACTACGTCGGCTCGTGGGGCCCGGCCATCCTCGGCCATGCCCACCCCGGCACGGTGAAGGCGGTACAGGACGCCGCCGCCAACGGCCTGTCGTTCGGCGCGCCCTCTGAGGCCGAACTCACTATCGCGCGGCGCATCGTCGAGCTCGTTCCCAGCATCGAAAAGGTGCGCCTGGTGTCGTCCGGCACCGAGGCGACGATGAGCGCGATCCGCCTGGCACGCGGCTTCACCGGCCGCAGCAAGTTCATCAAGTTCGAGGGCTGCTACCACGGCCACGCCGACTTCCTGCTGGTGAAGGCCGGCTCCGGCGCGCTCACCTTCGGCAACCCGACTTCGGCCGGCGTGCCGCCGGAAGTGGCGGCGCAGACGATCGTGCTCGACTACAACGACGTCGCCGGACTCGAACGCACCTTCGCCGAAATCGGCGGCGAGATCGCCTGCATCATCGTCGAGCCGTTTGCCGGCAACATGAACCTGGTCAAGCCGACCGCCGCATTCATGGCCGCGATGCGCCGCCTGTGCGACGCGCACGGCGCGCTCCTGATCTTCGACGAGGTGATGACCGGCTTCCGCGTCGACCTCGGCTGCGCGCAGAAACTGCTCGGCATCAAGCCGGATCTCACCACGCTCGGCAAGGTCATCGGCGGCGGCATGCCGGTCGGCGCCTTCGGTGGCCGCGCCGACGTGATGGACGCGCTGGCCCCGGTCGGCCCGGTGTACCAGGCCGGCACGCTGTCGGGCAACCCGGTGGCGGTGGCGGCCGGCCTCGCAACCTTGTCCGCGATTTCCGAACCCGGCTTCTACGCGGCGCTCACTGCCCGCACCGAGAAACTGGTGCAGGGTCTGACTGCCGCTGCAAAAGACGCCGGCGTCACCTTCTGCGCCGACTCGGTCGGCGGCATGTTCGGCCTCTATTTCGCGCACACGCCGCCGGCGAGCTTTGCCGAGGTGATGCAGTGCGACAAGGAGGCCTTCAACCGCTTCTTCCACGCCATGCTCGAGCATGGCATCTATCTCGCGCCGTCGGCGTACGAAGCGGGCTTCGTCTCCGCCGCGCACAGCGACGCCGACATCGATGCCACTCTCGCCGCTGCACGCGAAGTATTCGAAAATCTATAAACCATTAACCACAGAGGCACAGAGACACGGAGAAAAACAAATGCTTTTCTCTGTGCCGCTGTGGTGAAAAAAGCTGCATGAACGACGAACTCTCCCCCGAAGACGAACTGCGCCTCAACGTCCTGTTCAATACCGAACTCAAGGCGGTCCGCATCGACGAATCGCACATGACGCTGTGGGCGCTGACGCCGCAGGGCGAAGCCAGCGTGCCGCTGAAGCCCAACGAGCGTTCCGACCGTTATCTGAAGCGGGTGCGCGAACTGCTGTCCGGCCACGCGCTGGGGTCGCCCGGCGGCTACCCGGTGCACCTGACGCGCTGGACGCGGCAGTCGCAGGCCGGGCTCTCGACCCAGCATCTGGCGCAACTGCTGCTGATCGCCGAGGAAGAGGCGGTGGTCGCGGTGGTGCATTCGCCCGGGCTCACCGACGAACTGGCGCGCTACGCCTGGTGGTGCATGCCGACGATCGAGAACGCGCGCCTGATGCTGATGCGCGACGTGGTGTGCCAGGGCAGCATGGGCCGCACGCTGGCCGAATTCCTGGTCGAGCATCTGGCGTTTTTGCACGAGGACGACGTCGGCATTCTCGATACCGTGGCGGTGATGCTCGTTTCGGGCGTGCTCAGCGACGCCGAACGGCTGTCGATCTGGAAACGCGGCAACAGCCGCAATTCGTATTACGTCGCCTTTCTCGAACTGCAACCCGACACCCTGCCCAGCCCGCGCGCCGCGCGCACCGACCACGCCGGCGTGCCGCGGCTCGCCGCCAATCCTTACAGCGCGATGCTGGAGAAAGCGCTGGCGGGGCAGGGACAGACCTTCCTTGCCACCACCGCACTCATTCTCGATCGGCCGGAAGTGCAGGAAGTGGTGAACCACACGCTGAATGCGCTGGCGCAATGGTGTGCGCCCTTGCGCCAGGCCGACGCGCCGACGCGCGAGGCCGCGCGTGCCGCGCTAGTCGCGGCGACGCCGCAGTTCGAATCGGATTGCACCGCGCTGGATGCGCTGGCTGCAGTGGACGCCGACAGCGTGCGGCCGATTTTCCTCAAGACCACCGCGATCGGCTCACTGATGCGGCGCAAGATCCAGCCCGTCGTCACGCCGCTGCTGGGCGCCATCGCTGTATTACGCCGCCAGCCGTAAACCCTATTTGCCCAGCGCGGCGTCGATGCTGGCGAGAAACGTGTCGGGCTTCTCGAAGCCGATCACCCTGAAGTCCGACTGCACACCCGCGGCATTCCAGAAAATCAGCCCGGGCGGGCCGAACAGACCGAAGCGCTTCAACAATGCCTTGTCGGCGTCGCTGTTGGCGGTGACGTCAGCCTGCAGCAGCAGCACATTCTTCAGCCGTGCCTGCACCCTGGGATCGTGGAAGGTGAAGCGTTCCATTTCCTTGCACGACACGCACCAGTCGGCGTAGAAGTCGAGCATCACCGCGCGGCCGGCGGCACGGGCCTGGGCCAGGCGCGCGTCGAGTTCGGCGATATTCTTGACCTTCTCGAATACCAGGTTTTCCTGCTCGGCCGCCATCGCAGCGCCGGGCTGACCGCTCTTGAAGACGCTGCCTTTGTAGATCTCAAGCGGCTGCAGCAGGTCGCGGCTGCCGGCCAGCATGCCGAGGATGAGCGACAGTCCGCCGATCAGCAGCACCACGCCGAGCCCCTTCCACAGCCGCCCCCAGCCGGTCGCATGGGCGGGCAACGGGTCGAGCGCATGCAGGTAGATGGCCGACGCGATCAGCAGCAGCGCCCACAGCAGCATGTTGACCCACGCCGGAATGATGGGCGAAATGAGATAAATGGCAATCGCCAGCATCAGCACGCCGAAGAAATACTTCACCGCGTTCATCCAGCCGCCGGCGCGCGGCAGCAGGGCACCCGCCGACAGGCCGACCAGCAGCAGCGGCACGCCCATCCCCAGCGCCAGCACGAACAGCGCGACGCCGCCGAGCGTGGTGTTGCCGGTCTGCGCGATGAAGGCAAGCGCGGCGGCGAGCGGCGGCGCCACGCAGGGGCCGACGATGACGGCGGAGAACACGCCCATGACGAAGACGCCGGCGAAGTGGCCGCCCTGCATCTTGTTGGACGCGTCGGAGAACTTGCTCTGGATGAAGCTCGGCAATTGAAGCTCGAAGAAGCCGAACATCGACAGCGCCAGCGCCACGAACACGCCCGCGCCGACGCCGAGCGCCCACGGATTCTGCAGCGCGTTCGAGATCAGGGTGCCCG
The DNA here is from genome assembly GCA_036382965.1 of Thiobacillus sp. GTDB lineage: Bacteria > Pseudomonadota > Gammaproteobacteria > Burkholderiales > Thiobacillaceae > Thiobacillus. Next base: position 319 of record DASVPF010000194.1, on the reverse strand, counting down.
ACAGTGCCGCCGCCACGCCCGCCAGCGCGTAGGTGATCGCCATCCCCAGCACGTAGGCGAGCGACAGCAGGAAGCCGCTGGTCTTGGTGTGCGGCCGGTTCTGCCCGGCGATGATGCCCGACAGGATCGGGATCATCGGGAACACGCACGGCGTCAGCGCCAGCAGCAGGCCGAAACCGAAGAAGGTGGCGACGACCGCCCAGAAGCTGCCGCCCTTCAGCACGCGCTCGATCTTCGAGGTATCGGATTCGCTGGCTGCAGGCTTCGCGGCATCCGGGGTGGCGGATGCAGCCGCCCCGCTCGCCCCAGCCCCTGCGAC
>DASVPF010000193.1:0-2742 GCA_036382965.1 Thiobacillus sp. | reverse complement strand
GCGTAATCCCACAGTTTCTGCCCGCCATGCACGTAGATGTCGAAGCGGCCGGCGGCGGTGTAGCACCAGTCGAGCGTGGACGCGCCGAAATTGCGCTGCGAGGCATACGGCGGCCACGCCGCCAGCCGCCCGGCGAGTTCGCGGTCGATGCGCTTCAGCTCGACCCCGGCGAGCGCCCGCCGCAACTCGGAGACCGGGGCGCGCAAAGGCAGCGGCGTGCCGTTCAGATGCGCGCCGCGCCCGCGCTCGGCGCTGAACATCTCGTCGGCAATGGGGTCGTACACCACGCCGAGCTGACGCTCGCCCTTGTAGAGATAGGCCACCGACACGGCGAAATACGGCACGCCGGCGACGAAGTTGGAGGTGCCGTCGATCGGGTCGACGCACCACAGGCCGTCGCGTCCGGCATCCCAGGCATCGTGCTGCTGCTGCTCGGTCATTTCCTCGCCCAGCACCGGCACGTTCCTGATCTGCGGCAATGCGATTTCCAGCGCGGCCTGCGTCGCCGCATCCGCCTCGGTGAACAGGCTGCCATCGGGCTTGTGGCTGTGCGCCACCTTGAGAAAACGCGGGGTGACCTCGCGCTGCGCGACGTCGCGAACCGCCGCCTTGACCGCTTCAAGCATGATCAGGTGCGCACGCAATAGCAGTAGACAAATTCCTGCGCCTTGCCCGCCGGCGTGTGATGGATTTCGGTTTCGTGCTTAAGCAAACGGAAACGCGCACCGAACTCGGCGTGCAGCGCAGCGGGCGCATAGCGCATCACGTCCAGCCCCGAGCATTGCTGCGGCCCGCCGGGGCCGAATGCCGCGACGATGACGTGTCCGCCGGGCTTCACGCTCTTCAGCACCTGGGCGACATAACGCGCACGGTCGGCGGGATCCGTGAGGAAATGGAACACCGCGCGGTCGTGCCAGACGTCGTAGTGCGCGGCCGGCAACTCCGTCCGTGTGATGTCGCCGGCGACCCACTGCACCGACTGCGCGCGTTCGCCGAGGCGCACGCGGCTGGCCGCCAGCGCGGATTCGGCGAGATCGAGCACGGTCAGATGGCGATAGCCGGCGTCGAGCAGGTCGTCCACCAGCACCGAGGCGCCGCCGCCGACGTCGATGATGTGCGCGTCCTTGTCCGCACCGTCATCGATCAGGCGCAGCGACGACGACGCATGCGGCTGGAACCAGCCGACCTGGTCGGCCGCCTTATTGCGATACACGTTTTCCCAATGCTGCCGGCGGTCGGTCATGTCAGGCCTCTTTCCATTTGATCGAGCAGCCCATGCTGGGGATCTGTTCGGCGGGGCCGCGCTGGGTGGCGGCGATGGTTTTCATTGCCTCGAACAGGTCGCGCCGCACGCCTTCGGGCGCGGTTTCCTTGCGCGATTCGTCGAAGCGGCCGCGGTATTGCAGTTCGAAATCGCGATTGAAACCGAAGAAATCCGGAGTACACACCGCATCGTAGGCCCGGGCCACCTGCTGCGTTTCGTCGATCACGTAGGGAAAGGAGAAAGCAAATTCGGCCGCCACCTTTTTCATGTTGTCGAAGGAGTCTTCGGCGTATTCGGCCGGGTCGTTCGACATGATGGCGATGGCGTGAATGCCGTGCCGCTTCAGCTCCGCCAGATCGCGCACCAGCCGCGGACGGATGGCTTTCACATACGGGCAGTGGTTGCAGATGAACATCACCAGGAGACCGTTCGGCCCCATCGCATCATGCAGCGTCCACAGCCTGCCGTCGACGCCCGGCAGGCTGAAATCGGGGGCTTTCCAGCCAAAATCACACACGGGGGTGGTAAGGGAAACCATGGCGCGCTCCGCAGAAATCCAGGACAACACCGGCATAATACCAAGATGCCTCTCCCCCGTTTTTATCTCGACCAGCCGCTTGCCCCCGGCGCCCGCTTCAGCCTGCCGCCCGGGCCGGCGCGCCATGCCGCGCGCGCGCTGCGGCTGGCGGTGGACGATGTCATTACCCTGTTCAACGGGCAGGGCGGCGAATATGCCGCGCGCATCGATCGCATCCACAAGGACGACGTCGCCGTCAGCGTCACCGGCTTTGCCGACATCGAGCGCGAATCGCGCCTGCAGGTCGTGCTGGCGCAGGGTATTTCGAGCGGCGAGCGCATGGACTACACGCTGCAAAAGGCGGTCGAACTCGGCGTGGCCGCGATTCAGCCGATTGCCGCCAAACGCAGCGTGGTCAAGCTGACAAGCGAACGCGCCGACCGGCGCGTGGCGCACTGGCAGGGCGTGGTGGCGAGCGCCTGTGAACAATGCGGGCGCAATCAAATACCCGCAGTGGCCACCCCGCTGACACTGGCCGGCTGGCTGGGCCAGTACAAGGGAGGAAGGCTGCTGTTCTTGTCGCCGCTGGCCGAGGCGCGGCTGGCCGATCTGCCCGCCCCCGCTGCCGTGGATTGCCTGATCGCCGGCCCCGAAGGCGGATTCGAGGCCGACGAGATCGCTGCATTGCATGCAGTGGGCGCCATCCCCGTCCGGCTGGGCCCGCGCGTGCTGCGCACCGAGACTGCGGCACTCGCCGCGCTGGCCGCCATGCAGACGCTGTGGGGCGATTATTGAACGCTGCGCGGGCGCGCGCATGCTCCTCCCGCGAGCAACGATCCCGGCCGAACGCGAAACGTCGCCCGGCCGGAAATAAAGCCCGGCCGATTTATTCCGTTAACCTTTGTTGATTCTCGCCCCCTGCATGGTGCCGGGGGTGTTCTGTATCCTTCGCATACACAAC
>DASVPF010000192.1:0-3000 GCA_036382965.1 Thiobacillus sp. | reverse complement strand
CCTGCATGCCGGCCACGCCCTGGTCCCAGCCGGGGATGACCTGGCCCATGCCGAGCTTGAATTCGAACGGGTCGTTGCGGTCGACGCTGGAGTCGAATTTCTTGCCGTCGGTGAGCCAGCCGGTGTAGTGCACCGACACGGTCTGGCCGGCGCTGGCAGTGTCGCCGCTGCCGACAGTCAGGTCTTCGATGATGAGTTCGCTCATGGCTTCAGTCCTTGGAGTGTGTGTTTACGATGTGGACGCGCATGTGACAGGCGATGCGCGGAGCCGTTCATTTTCTCATGTTTCCCGCCCTGGGCCGAGCGCGAGCTCAACGCCACTCGGCGGGCAGGAAATTGGCGTCCGGATCGACCGCGATGGGAATGTCCTTGACGCTGCTGGCGTCCGCCGGCGCGTCGCGCAGCACGACCTGCGGGCAGCTCAGCACCACGACGACCATGACGAGCTGGATGAGGAGGAAGGGAATCGCGCCCCAATAGATGTCGGCGGTGCGGACGGCCTTGGGGGCAACGCTCTTGAGGTAGAACAGGGCGAAGCCGAAAGGCGGGTGCATGAAGGCGGTCTGCATGTTGACCGCGAGCATGACGCCGAACCAGATCGGGTCGATGCCGAGCTTGGCGGCGATCGGCCCCACCAGCGGCACGACGATGAAGGCGATCTCGAAGAAGTCGAGAAAGAAGGCCAGCACGAACACCAGCAGGTTGACGGTGACGAGGAAGCCGAGCATGCCGCCCGGCAACTGCTTGAACAGGTGCTCCACCCAGAGATCCCCATCCAAGCCGCGGAACACCAGGGTGAAGAGGGTCGAGCCGATGAGGATGAAAATGACGAAGGTGGTCAGACGGGTGGTGCTGTCCATCGCCTGCGTCAACTGCAGGCGGCTCAATCGCCCGCGCACGAGCGCCAGCAGCAGCGCGCCCGCCGCGCCCATCGCGCCGCCCTCGGTCGGCGTGGCGACGCCGAGGAAGATGGTGCCGAGCACCAGGAAGATCAACACCAGCGGCGGCACCAGCGTGGTGAGCACGCGCAGCAGCAGCGCCGAGCCGTGCAGGGTGCGCGCGGAAGCCGGCATGGCGGGCGCGGCATGGGGCTTGAATAGCGTCACGCCAAACACATAGAGCAGATACAACCCGACCAGCGCCAGACCGGGCAGCAGGGCGCCTTTGTACATGTCGCCGACCGAGGCGCCGAGCTGGTCGGCCAGCACGATCAAGACTAACGAGGGCGGAATGATCTGCGCCAGCGTACCCGAGGCGGCGATGACGCCGGACGCCAGCCGCGTGTCGTAGCCGTAGCGCAGCATCACCGGCAGCGAGATCAGCCCCATCGCGATGACCGAGGCGGCGACCACGCCGGTGGTCGCCGCGAGCAGCGCGCCGACCAGTATCACCGCGTAGGCCAGTCCGCCGCGCACCGCGCCGAACAACTGGCCGATGGTGTCGAGCAGGTCCTCGGCCATGCCGGAGCGTTCGAGGATCAGCCCCATGAAGGCGAAGAAAGGAATCGCCAGCAGCGTGGGATTGGCGACGATGCCGTAGACGCGCTCGGGCAGCGCGGAGAGCAGCGAGACGTCGAAATGCCCGGCGGCAATGCCGATGCCGGCGAACAGGAGGCCGTTGGCGGCGAGCGCGAACGCCACCGGATAGCCCAGCAGCAGGAAGACCACCAGTCCGATGAACATCAGCGGCGCGATGTTCTGCAGAATCGCCGCTTCCATCACACTTCCTCTTCCGGCGCTTCGTGGGGGAGGACGAGATGCCCGCCGAGGACGCCGATGCGCTTGATGACTTCGGCGACGCCCTGCAGCGCGAGCAGGGCAAACCCCACGGGGAGCAGCAGCTTCACCGGCCAGCGCAGCAGGCCGCCGGCGTCGGGCGAGTGCTCCTGCGTGACCCAGGCCTCATGAAACATCGGCCAGGCGAGCCAGGCCAGCAGTATGGCCATCGGCAGCAGGAACAGCAGGCCGCCGACGAGGTCGATCCACGCCTGTCCGCGTGGCCCCAACCGGTTGTAGAAGATGTCGATGCGCACATGGCCGTTGTGCTTCAGCGTATAGCCCGCCGCCAGCAGGAACATCGCGCCGAACAGATACCACTGGATTTCCAGCCAGGCGTTGGAGCTTTCGCCGGCGAGATACCGGACGAGCGCGTTGCCCGCCGAAATCAGCGTGGCGACGAGCACCAGCCAGATCGACAGGCGGCCGATGCGCTCGGTCAGCGCGTCGATTAGGCGGGCGAATGCGAGCAGGGCGTTCATAGGGCGCCGGTCTTTCTTAGAAATTCGTTTAGCCGTTCGGCGACCACGCGGTAGCCGGCGGCGTTGGCGTGGATGGGGTCGGACTTGAGGCGGGCGTCCTTCAGCACGTCATTGAAGGCATCGTCTTCCAGCGGCAGCTGCATGTCCTTGGCGATGCGCGCATAGAAGTCCGGCGTGCCGCCGAACAGTTTCGGCTCGGGCACGGCGATCAGCACGACGTTGGCGCCGCTGGCGCGGATGGTCCGCACCAAGAGGCGCAGGTTGTTTTCGATGGCGGCGGCGGGTTCCTTGTGCAGCATGTCGTTGCCGCCCAGACCCAGCAGCACCAGGCGCGGCTTGTATTCGGCGAGCACGCCGGGCAGGCGCTGCAGGCCCGAACTTGTGGTGTCGCCGGGCACGCCGGCGTTGATCACGGTGCGGCCGGTGAGCGACGCCAGCACGGCGGGGTAGGCCGTCTCGTCGCTCGCGCCGGTGCCGTGGGTGAGGCTATCGCCGAAGGCGACGATGACGTCGGTCGGGCCGAGCATGGGCAGCGTCGGCGCGCGGCCGCACGCGGCGAGCAGGAAGAGCGCAAAGAAAGTAACGAGGGAACGTTGAACCAGGCGCATGTCAGCGTCATATGGTCGATCAGGATCGAGCCGACCTGATCGATCACATGACGGTGGCAGGGAATTAGAGCGCGCAGGCCCTTCAGCCCCGCTTATTCAGCATCCTCGAACAGGAAAGTGAAATTCCCGTACCTG
>DASVPF010000191.1:0-1872 GCA_036382965.1 Thiobacillus sp. | reverse complement strand
GGAAAAAAACGCGTCGAAGAAACCACGAGCACGAGTTTTGCCGCCGACCTGAAGAAATGGCTGCAGATCATGCAGGCCTACGAGGGCGGCGGGCACGCCTACCACGCCACCATGCCCACGGGTGCCCTGGCGCTGACGTTGATGTTCGGTTTCTGGCGCGCCACCTTTGCCGGCGTGCTGGTGCTGCTGGCGAATGCGGCGTTCGGGCGCGGCAGCTGGGCGGCGCTGGGCGTGAATGCGCTGTTGACCGCGGCGCTGCCCGCCGCCGTGAGCTGGGGCGTTTTCCGCCTGGTGGACCGATGGCTGCCGAATCATTTCTTCGTCTACGTGCTGGGCAATGGCTTTTTCGGCGCGGCGCTGTCGATGGCGGTGGTCGGCCTCGCCACCACCGCGGTGATGGCCGCGGCCAGTGCCTACCCGCTCGACTACCTGCTCGCCAATTACACGCCCTATGCCCTGCTGCTCAGTTGGGCCGAGGCGTTTTCCACCGGCATGGCGGTGACCGTGATGGCGGTGTATCGCCCACGGTGGCTGGAAACTTTTGATGACGTTAAATACCTCCACAACAAGTAGCACGCCCATTCAGCCCGGCCGCATCCGCTATCCCGACCTGCCGGTTTCCGCGCGCCGCGACGACATTCTCGTCGCGCTGCAGAAAAACCGCGTGCTGATCCTGTGCGGCGAGACCGGCTCCGGCAAGACCACACAGATTCCCAAGATGTGCCTGGAGGCGCGGTTTGGATTAGAGGCGGCGCGAGCCGGCAAGCTGATCGGCTGCACCCAGCCGCGCCGCATCGCCGCGCGCTCGGTGGCGGCGCGCATCGCCCAGGAGCTCGGCGGCGAACTGGGCGGCATCGTCGGCTACAAGGTGCGCTTCACCGACACCGTGCGCCACGATACCGCGATCAAGGTGATGACCGACGGCATCCTGCTGGCCGAGAGCCAGGGCGACCCGCTGCTGTCGCGCTACGACACGATCATCATCGACGAAGCGCACGAGCGCAGCCTCAACATCGATTTCCTGCTCGGCTACCTGAAGACGCTGGTGGAAAAGCGCAGCGATCTGCGCGTCGTCATCACCTCGGCCACCATCGACGCCGAACGCTTCTCGAAGCATTTCAACGACGCGCCGGTGATCGAGGTGTCGGGCCGCCTGTATCCGGTGGAAATCCGCTGGCGGCCGATCGAGCGCGAGGAAACCGCCACGCCGGCCAAGGGCGAAAAGAAAGACAAGGACGCGCCCGACCAGATCGCCGCCATCCTCGACGCCACCGACGAACTGGCGCGCCTCGGTCCCGGCGACATCCTGGTGTTTCTGCCCGGCGAGCGCGAAATCCGCGACACCGCCGAGGCGCTGAGAAAACACCATCCGCCTGGCACCGAGATCCTGCCGCTGTTTTCGCGCCTGTCAGTCGCCGAGCAGGACGCAATCTTCAAACCGACGAACGCGCTGCGGCGCATCGTGCTGGCGACCAACGTCGCGGAAACCTCGCTCACGGTGCCGGGCATCCGCTACGTGATCGACCCTGGCAGCGCACGGATGAAGCGCTACTCGGCGCGCAACAAGGTCGAGCAGCTGCTGATCGAGAAGGTGTCGCAGGCGTCGGCCAATCAGCGTGCCGGGCGCTGCGGCCGGGTCGCGGACGGCGTGTGCATCCGCCTCTACGACGAGGCCGATTTCGCCAACCGGCCGCGCTTCACCGACCCCGAGCTGCTGCGCTCGTCGCTGGCGGGCGTCATCCTGCGCATGAAGTCGCTGGGGCTCGGCGACGTGGTCGGTTTTCCCTTCATCGATCCGCCCAGTTCAAGGCTCGTCACCGACGGCTACCAGCTGCTGGCCGAACTGCACGCGCTGGACGAGGCGGGGCAGCT
>DASVPF010000190.1:0-2030 GCA_036382965.1 Thiobacillus sp. | reverse complement strand
ACATCCCCAGCACCAGCAGGCTGGCGACCAAGGCCATGCCCCGCCCGAGCGGGCGGTGCGGGTTATGGGCGGAATCGGATTCTTTTGTGTTCACGGCGTGGAGATCGTTAGGGGGTTCATCGTTCAGCGCGCCCGGTGCGCCGGTGAGAACCCAAGCCTAAACCAAATCCCGCACGCAGGTGAACCTCCGGCTGCCGGAAACGGCGCCGGAGACGTCAAGCCTGCAGGTGTTGCATGCGCGGCTGGCTGAAGTGGCAGTGCGGGGCGTCTGCGAACGCCTCGCGCAGATAACGCGTTTCGATATGCAGCAGGCGTTCGTGGTCGCCGGCTTCCAGATAGATATCCGGTTGCGCCATCAGGGCGTCGTCCCACACCATTTCCACGCCCCAGGCATTCGGCAGGCCCGGCACCACGCCGGGTTCGCACTCGGCGAACAGGCGGCTCACGCTGGCTTCGTCGGCCAGGCTGACTTCCATGCCGACATCCTGCCCCAGTTTGCCGAGCTGAATTTCCTGGTTGGCGGGAATCATCGCCACCATCTGACAGCCCGCGCCGTCCAGCAGCACGCCTTTGGCGACGCGGCCGGCATCCACCTCCGCCGCACGCGCGGTTTCGGCGCTGCTCTGCGTGTGCGGATGCGCCACGATATCGAACGGAATCATGTGTGCGTCGAGAAAACGCTCCATGCGATGCAGTGCGTTCATGATCGGCTCCTTGCAAAAACGATTTAGCGATTTTCACTATAGTTCACCCTGGCGCTGGCACACGGCAACGCCATGGCGCATGCGGCGCTGCGACCGGTCGCCGCCCTGGTTCAGGGAAAACGCGCCAGCATGCCGGCCCACTGTGCCTGGCTCTCCAGGTAGTGCGCGCGCACCTGTGCCGCATTCGCTTGCAATTCGCTTGCGGGCACGGCCAGCGCCTGCTTCAGCGCGGACTCGATCTGGCTGGCTGCTGCCACGCTGCGCGGCACCGCATCCGGCTCCCAGGTTTCGGCAAAGGCGGTCGTTTTGCCGGGACGCCCGCCCGCTTGCGGCGGGATCAGGCTGACCCGCGGCAAGCCGTAGGCCAGCGCGACGATGCGCCCATGCAGGCTGCTGGCGACCACGCCGCGGCTGGCGGCGATGAGGGCGCAGATGTCCCACAGGTGCAGCGACGAAAACAGCCGCGCCGTGCCGGGCGGCAGACCCTGCAGCAGTTTTTCGTAAAGCGCCGGATCGTCGTGCCAGGGCGCCGCACCGGCACGGAACAGCACCAGCCCGAGGCCGGTCTCTGCGGCCACCCGCGACAGGCCCTGCGCCAGCGCATCGAGGCTGGCGTCGTCGGCGAAATCGGCGCTGAACTGGCAGGCCAGATAACCCTGAGGGAAAGCGTCCCGCATGTCCTTCACTGCTCCCTGCTGCTGGTGCGTGCCGATCACCTCGCCGAAACACTGCGCCACCATCACCGCCGGGTCGGGGCACAGCGCAGCCGCGATCCCTTCCGCCCGCAGTGCGGCCTGGGTGACGTGATCGCGCACGCTGAGCCAGTCCGCCGAGCGCAGCGCCGCCTTCACTTCGCCCCGCTGCGCGGCCGGCAGGAACCGCCACTCGACGCCACCGACGGCATTGAAGATCAGCTTTCCGCCCGGCGCCAGCGCGTCGCGCCCGGCGACGTAGGGCAGGGTCCGCGACGTGCCGAGCTGGCGCGCGGCCCATTCGGCAGCCGCAACCGGATCGGCGTCGTAGCGCGCAATGGCGTCAGCAGCCGCGACCGGATCAAGCAGCATGACCGCGGCCTGCCAGGCGGTGCAGGTCAGCAACTCGCCGCCGACGTGGATCAGGCGGGCTGGCCGCGGCCACTCGGCGAGCGGCTTCACCCGATGTCCGCCGAAGGCCCGCAGATCGCGTTCTGCCAGCCCCGCAAGCTCGAATGTCTGCCCCGGCAGCAGCGCCGCCAGCAGATGCGGAAACAGCAGGTCGCCGAAGTTGTGGCGGTCGAAGGCGCCGAAGAGGATGGGCGGGGGGATCACGGACGGCATCGGGGTTTCC
>DASVPF010000189.1:0-1928 GCA_036382965.1 Thiobacillus sp. | reverse complement strand
GGGTGCGATGCACGTCCACGGTGGGCAGTTGCCGCACCCCGAGTTGCCGAGGTTCTGATGCTGGACGCCACCCTCGACCGCATCCGCGAGGCCCACGCCGACGGCACCCCCTTGGTCATCCGGGGCGGCGGCAGCAAGGCGTTCTACGGCAACGCCGGGACCGGCGAACCGCTCGATACGCGTGCCCTGGCCGGCGTGGTCGACTACCAGCCGAAGGAACTGGTGCTGAGCGCACGCGCCGGCACCCCGCTCGCCGAGATCGAGGCGCTGCTCGCCGGACAGGGCCAGATGCTGGCGTTCGAGCCGCCGCGCTTCGGCGGGCCTGCCACCCTCGGCGGTTGCATTGCATCCGGCCTGTCCGGCCCGCGCCGCCCCTACGCCGGTTCGGTGCGCGATTTCGTGCTCGGCGTGCGCCTGATCGACGGCACCGGGCAGGCGCTGCGTTTCGGCGGTCAGGTGATCAAGAACGTCGCCGGTTACGACGTGTCGCGGCTGATGGTCGGTGCGCTCGGCACGCTCGGCTTCCTCACCGAAGTCTCGCTGAAAGTACTGCCCCGGCCGGCGGCGGAAACCACGCTGCAATTCGAATTGGACGAAGCCGCCGCCCTCCTGAAAATGAACCAGTGGGCGGGACAGCCCTTGCCGCTGTCGGCCACCAGCTGGCACGCCGGCCTCTTGACGCTGCGCCTGTCGGGCGCGGCATCCGCGGTGCACGCCGCCCAGGCCAGACTCGGCGGCGAACCGCTGAACGACGACGCCGCTTTCTGGCAGCGCCTGCGCGACCAGGCCACGCCGTTTTTCGACAAGCGACCGTTGTGGCGGCTGGCGGTCAAATCGAGTACGCCCCCGTTCAATCTCGCCGACGCGCAGTGGATCGAATGGGGCGGCGCCGTGCGCTGGCTGGCGAGCAACCTGCCGCCGGCGGCGCTGCGCGAAGCCGCAAGAAAGGGCGGCGGCCACGCTACGCTGTTCCGCGGCAACGCGCCGGTTGACAGTGCCTTCACCCCGCTCGCGCCCGCCCTGCTGACCCTGCACCGCAACCTGAAACAGCGCTTCGACCCCAAGGGCATTTTCAATCGCGGCCGGCTTTATCCGGATTTCTGAACATGCGCCTGTCCTGACATGCAAACGACACTCGCCGATCCCTACCGCAATACCCCCGAGGGCGACACTGCCGAACGCATCCTGCGCAGTTGCGTGCATTGCGGCTTCTGCCTTGCCACCTGCCCGACCTATCAAATCCTCGGCAACGAGCTCGATTCGCCGCGCGGCCGTATCTACCTGATGAAGCAGGTGCTCGAAGGCGCGGCGCCGACCGCGAAGACCCAGCTCCATCTCGACCGCTGCCTGACCTGCCGCAACTGCGAAACCACCTGCCCGTCGGGCGTCGAATACGGCAAGCTGCTCGACATCGGGCGCCACCTCGTCGAGGAAACGGTCGGCCGCAGCATGCGCGAAACCTCGGCCCGTACCGCCCTCAAGACCGGCCTCGCCTCGCCCGGACTCTTCAATACTGTGCTCAAGCTCGGCCAGCGCGTGCGCGGCCTGATGCCCGGGTTTCTGCAGGCCCGCATCCCGGCAGCGGAAAATGCGGGCACGTGGCCCGCACCGCGGCATGCCCGCCGCATGCTGGTGTTGCAAGGCTGCGTGCAGCCCGGCCTCAAGCCCAACATCAACGCCGCCACCGCGCGCGTGCTCGACCGCCTCGGCATCTCGCTGATCGCCGCGAGCGAAGCCGGCTGCTGCGGCGCGCTGGCGCACCATCTCAGCGACACCACGGATGGCTTGAATGCCGCGCGCCGCAACATCGACGCCTGGATCCCGCATCTCGACGCCGGGGTGGAGGCGTGATGGTGAAGGATTACGGCTGGCTGCTGCGCCACGACCCGCGCTACGCCGACAAGGCCGCACGCGTCTCCGCCGCGATA
>DASVPF010000188.1:0-2703 GCA_036382965.1 Thiobacillus sp. | reverse complement strand
ACGGCGCCTGGATGATCATGGTCGCCCTGCCGATCCTGGTCGTGCTGCTGTACCGGACCGCCTCGAAGGCCTTGGGATCGGGCGAGGTCAGCACCTCGATCGAGCCGTCCTCGTTGGGAATGACGTCGTCTGCGCCGGCCTCCAGCGCGGCTTCCATCACCGCCTCTTCGCTCGCGCCCGGCTCCAGGATGATCTGGCCGCAGTGCTTGAACTGGAACGCCACGCAGCCGTCGGTGCCCATATTGCCGCCGTGCTTGACGAAGGCGTGGCGCACATCGGCGACGGTGCGCGTCTTGTTGTCGGTGAGGCAGTCGACCATCACCGCGACGCCGCCGATGCCGTAGCCCTCGTAGCGCACTTCCTCGTAGTTCACGCCTTCGAGCTGCCCGGTGCCGCGCTTGATCGCGTTCTCAATATTGTCCTTCGGCATCGACTCGGCCTTGCCCTTGTCGATCGCCAGCCGCAGGCGCGGGTTCATCGCAGGGTCGCCGCCACCCATCTTGGCGGCCACGGTGATTTCCTTGATAAGCTTGGTGAAGATCTTGCCGCGCTTGGCATCCTGGCGACCCTTGCGGTGCTGGATGTTGGCCCACTTCGAATGTCCTGCCATGTCGATTCCAACGCAAAAAATAATGCGCGATTCTAGCATTTTGGCCACTCCCCTCCGCCTCGGCATCGACCTCGGCGGCACCAAGATCGAACTGATCGCGCTCGACGCCGCCGGCCGCGAACTCCTGCGCCGCCGCGTTCCGACGCCGCAGAACGACTATCTCGCCACCGTGGCCGCGGTCGCGGCGCTGGTGCATCAGGCCGAGTTCGAACTCGGCCAATCCGGCAGCATCGGCATCGGCACGCCCGGCGCAATCTCGCCCGCCAGCGGGCGGATGAAGAATTGCAACTCGACCTGCCTCAACGGCAGGCCCCTGCAGCAGGACCTCGAACGCGCACTGAACCGCGAAGTGCGGCTCGCCAACGACGCCAACTGCTTTGCGCTGTCGGAAGCCGTCGACGGCGCCGCGACCGGAGCGGACAGCGTCTTCGGCGTGATCCTCGGCACCGGCGTCGGCGGCGGCGTGGTGGTGCGCGGCCATCTGCTGCGGGGCGCGAACGCCATCGCCGGCGAGTGGGGGCACTCACCGCTGCCCTACTTCCAGTTTGCCGCAGCGCCTTCCGACCGCGCCGGCACCGGCCAGCATCCGGCCACCGGCGAAACCATCCTGCACCCCTGGCCAAGCCCGCGCGAACTCGACGCCGCGCCGGCGTGCTACTGCAGCAAGAAAGGCTGCATCGAAACCTGGCTCTCGGGCCCCGCACTCGCCGCCGACCACGTGCGCTACGGCGGCGAGGACCTGCCGGCGCACGAGATCGTGCAGCTGGCGAACGCCGGCTACGGCCCCTGCAGCGCGACGCTGGCGCGCTACGAGGAGCGGCTGGCACGCGCACTCGCCGGCGTCATCAACCTCCTCGATCCCGACGTCATCGTGTTGGGCGGCGGGCTCTCCAACATCGCCCGCCTGTACGACACGGTGCCGCGGCTGTGGCCGCGCTACGTGTTTTCCGACCGTGTCAACACCAGGCTGGTGCCGCCGAAATATGGCGACTCCAGCGGCGTGCGCGGGGCGGCGTGGCTGTGGAATGAGTAAGCGCGTATCAGAGCGCGTCGATCCACTGCTTGAGCTGCGTGGTCTCGCGCTCCAGCAGCGGCTTATCCCGGTAGACATGCGAGATCACGGCAATGCCCTGTGCCCGCCCAAGCAGGTGGAGGGCCAGGGCGTCGGCGTCGGCTTCATGTCCCAGGTCGCGGAAACAGGAGGCAAGCCAGCCCCGGAAAAGCTCGAACAGCGCGCGCGCCGCGCGCTGCAGTTCGCGCCGCTCCTTGCCCAGTTCGGTATTGAGGCTGCCTATGGGGCAGCCGTATTTCACCAGTTCCGTCTTGCGGCCGGCGATCATGTCGACGAAGGCATGCAGCCGCGCCCGCGGCGTGCTGTGCTTGCGTTCCCATTGCGCTAGCAGCGCTGCGTAGTCGTCCAGATAGCGCTCTACGACCGCGCGCAGGATGTCGTCCTTGGTTTTGAAATAGTGGTAGATGTTGCCGCGGACCAAGCCGCTCGCATCGACGATGTGGGTGAACGACGTTGCGTCGTAACCATGCTCGTAGAACAGCTTGCGCGCGCAATCCACGATGTCCGCACGCGTCTTTTCACCTTTGCTCGCCATGCCCGGCATTTTATCCCTGCTCAGGGTGACAAACTCTCGCGTGGCGTTTCCCCGACTGTTCCCATCATTCCCCCTGGTGCACCTCCTGCAAGTAATGCTCGATTCGCGTCAGCGACATCCACGGCGCCGGATCGCCCGCTTGCAGACGCACGGTTTTCATCTTTTGCCGCAATGCGCGTTTAGGCGATGGGCATCGCCATGGACATCGGCCGGCTCTGGCGCGCCGACATTTCCTGCATCTGCGCACGGATCGCCTCGTGCCAATCGTGGCGCGGGCGATAACCCAGCAGGCGCTCGGCCTTGGCGTTATCCGCGCCGACTTCCTCCATCAGGTGAATGATGCTGCGCGTCACCAGCGGCTCCCAGGGCACCAGGGGATCGAGCTTCTCCATGAGCCAGGCGAACGGGTAGGCTAGGGCGAAGGGCACGCCGAAGTGCGGCTTGGGCAGCCCATACTCGTCATGCAGGAAGGTAATGACCTCGCGC
>DASVPF010000187.1:0-2271 GCA_036382965.1 Thiobacillus sp. | reverse complement strand
CTTGCCATCTTATCTGAAGGCTCGCCGGGCCGAGTACTAGCATTGTTGGTACCGCTCGCACCCGAAGCCATCACCAAACTTCACCGCATCGGCCGACTCCACCTCAACCGACGACGCCTTCTGCGAGAACCAATCGAAGGGGCTCACCATCAGCCGCAGATTCGTGATCGCCGGACGATACGCATCGCGCCAGCGGCTCTCGTCGGCATCGAAGTACCTCGTCAGGTCGCCCTCATCCCAGGGATAGAACCACACATCCGTCGCCACACCGGGCTCGATGACGAAGGTCCGCAGCGTACGGCTGCCGTCGGCGCGCGTGATCTCCAGTTGCAGCGCCTCGGGCTTGCGCAGCTTCCACAGCGCACTGTACTTCACCTTCATGCGCAGTCGCAGGAAGTCCGCTCCCGCCGGCCACATGGGCGCGCCGAGGTCGATGGTCGTGTCCGGCTGGTCAACGGCAGAGGTCTTCAGCGGCAGACCCAGCGGATAGGCGTGCTCGGTGATCTTGGCCGCGCGCGTCTCATCGCGCAGCAGGCCGACCTCGCCCGGCGAGAGCGTCTGCTCGGCGCGATAGTTGCGGAAGATCCAGAAGAAGACATCGGGCGTGCGCGTGAAGTTGCTGACATCGTCGATCGGCAGGCTCAGCGTCGGACTGGTCAGCTCGCGCGGGCCGGCGTCGCGGAAGAACAAGCCGACCGGCGCCTGGTCGCGCTTCATGCCGTCGAGCTCGAACTTCGAGAGATACGCGCCATTGGCCAGGAACGACTGCTCCACGCTGCCCGCGACGTCGCGATGCGCGGCCACCCCGAACAGGAACTGGTAGGGATAGATCAGCACCGGTTGTCGGTCGCTGCTGTGCTGCTGCAGGAAGGCCGTCGTCGAAAGCAACGTCGAGCCGAAGTCGCTGGGGTAGCAGACCTTCTCGAATTCAAGAGTCCCGGCGGGACAACGGGTGATGGGGTGACGCACGCGCGCAAAACGATAGCGGATGTTGTCCGGCTGGAAGATGTTGATCGGCTCGGAGAAATACAACGACGCGCCCACGGACGCCAGCGCCGCGGCCACCGATGCCGCCTTCGACGTGAAGGAAAACAGGATGACGCCGGAAAAGAAAACCATGGGGAAGACGCCGAAGATGATGTGGTTGGGATCCGAGCGCACCAGCCCGCTTTGCATGGAGAGCAGCGCGAAGATATAAGCGCCCAGCAGGAAGCCGACCCGCGCCGCGAAGACGCGATCGCGTTCGCTCTTGGTAACCAGGCGCAGCAGGAACAACGCCGTGCCGAGGACAAAAGGCAGCACGAGATGCATCTGTCCGGCTTCGGTCATGGCGGCGGGCTCGTTCCAGCGATGCACGGAGACCAGCGCCAGCGAGGTCTGCCAGAAGCGGAAGTCCATGATGCCGGCGATGACCAGGTTGACCGCGAACACCAGGACGACAAAGCAGACGCCGAAGGTCACAAGCCCCTTCAGGTATGCCGGGTACTTCGATGTATCGCGCAGGTTCTCGCAGGCCACGCCGCCGAACGACAGGAGAAACGCCGCCACGCTGTAGACGCCCGTGTCGGCGGAATACCAGAAAGCGAACGCCGTCAGCAGCGACGCGGCGAGCGCAAACGTCACCGGGCCGAGCCGGCCGTCGCGCACGCGATACCAGCCGTGCAGGAAGGCGGCGAAGCAGAGAATGCCCAGTGCGGTGCGCCCATCCCACGAGGTCCAGAAGATGCCCAGCAGCAGAAGCAGCAGAAAGCGCTTCCATGCGGGCTGCTCCGGCAGCAGCAGGCGCAGCGTCAGGTAGCTGAAAAGGATGGAGCACCACAGCAGCAGCGTGCGGTAGCTGGAGTAGATGGTGTGCAGGTCGAAGCCGGCAAGCCGCGGCGGGGCGGCCATCAGCCAGTGCGCCAGCGGCCCGTAGAGGAAGGCGACATCGCGGCCGAAGTAGATATGGTGCGTGACCTTGTAGGTCGCGTCGAGTACCCAGTGGTCGTCGAAGCTGCCGGGATGCGGCATGGCGATCACCGTGCTCGGCGAAATCCACGCCAGCGGCAGCGAGCCCAGGAAGAGAAGCAGGACGGCGAGGAGATCCCAGTGTCGGGCCAGCCAGCCGAAGCGCGCTTTGGATTGGGTCACGGGAGCGGACGGGCCTTGGCGGCTCGCCACCGCGTCGAGGTTGGGCATAGTCGCCCCAATTCTATCGCAGGAAAAGTGGCGGGCTGTTAGCGCTCCCGTAACGCCTGGCGGAGGATGAACGGATCAGGTCCGGTCAGCGCG
>DASVPF010000186.1:0-4791 GCA_036382965.1 Thiobacillus sp. | reverse complement strand
TGGGGCTGTTCGCCGGCTCCGGCGTCGGCAAGAGCGTGCTGCTCGGCATGATGGCGCGCTACACCAGTGCCGACGTGATCGTGGTCGGCCTGATCGGCGAACGCGGCCGCGAGGTCAAGGAATTCATCGAACAGATCCTCGGCGCCGAAGGCCTGGCGCGCGCCGTCGTGGTGGCCGCCCCGGCCGACATGCCGCCGCTGATGCGCTTGCAGGGCGCGGCGTACGCCACCTCGATCGCCGAATACTTCCGCGACCAGGGCAGAAACGTGCTGCTGATCATGGACTCGCGCACCCGCTACGCCATGGCGCAGCGCGAAATCGCGCTGGCAATCGGCGAGCCGCCGGCCACCAAGGGCTACCCGCCGTCGGTGTTCGCCAAGCTGCCGGCGCTGGTCGAACGCGCCGGCAACGGCAAGCCGGGCGGCGGCTCGATCACCGCCTTCTATACCGTGCTGACCGAAGGCGACGACCCGCAGGATCCGATCGCCGATGCCGCGCGCGCGATTCTCGACGGCCACATCGTGCTGGATCGCGCCCTCGCCGAAAGCGGGCACTATCCCGCGATCAACATCGAGCAGTCGATCAGCCGCGCCATGCACAGCATCACCACGACGGAACACCAGCAGATGGCGCGCCACCTGAAGAAGCTGTATTCGCGCTACGAACGCAGCCGCGACCTCATCAACGTCGGCGCCTATGCGGCCGGCTCCGATCCACTGCTGGACGACGCCATCCGGCTGCAGACCGGCATCGAAGCCTTCCTTCAGCAAGCCATCCACGAGCGCGCCGACGTCCAGGAAAGCCTGGCTGAACTCGCGGCCCTGTTCCATTGACCCGAACGATAGAGACCTGAATGGCCACGCCCTCCGCACTCGATACCCTGATTGCCCTCGCCCAGAAGGACGCCGACGAGGCCGCCAAGCGCCTGGGCGTCGCGCTGCATGCCGGCGAAGAGGCGGACCAGAAACTCGAGCTGCTGATCCAGTACCGCGATGACTACGCCACGCGCTGCCAGGCGGATCTGGCGAGCGGGATCAGCACGACGCATTTCAATAATTTCCAGGTGTTCATGCAAAAGCTCGACCACGCCATCGCCGGCCAGCAGAAAGTCGTCGACGACGCCAAACACCGGATTGCCCAGGCACGCGCGGCCTGGCAAGCCTGCGAGCAGAAGAAAATGTCCTTCGCCACGCTGGCCGAACGGGCCAGCAAGGACCATGCGCGCCGCGAACTGTGGCGCGACCAGAAACAGAACGACGAACACGCCGCCCTGCGCGTATTGCACAAACGCAATCCTTCCTGAAACCCGACCACAGGCACGCCATCATGAACGCAGCGCCCACTCCCATGAATCTCAATCCCGGCAATGCCGTCCAGGCGCCCGCGCAACCCGGCAAACAGGCGGACACCGCCGCACCGGACGTCCCGTTCAGCCAGGTGTTGTCGCGCGAAATCGCGCAGAACCGGAAAAGCGACCAGGCCGACGCCGGCACCGACGACCCCGCCGCTGCGGAACTTGCGGTCCGGCTTGCCGTTTCGACGGACGCGAGTGCCGACCCCACGATCCCCGCAATCAAGGCCACGGACGCCGGGAAATCCACCCGCGACCCGCTCGATTCGCTGCCGACGGACGGCACGCCGGCCTCGCCCAATGCCGCGCTGGCCCTGGCGATCCAGCCCGACCCACTGAAGCCGGCGCCGGCCGGCACGGACGGCGCGCTGCCCGAGGAGCCGGCCGCGGGTACACCCGCGCCAGCCGTCCTGGAGGTCCGCACAAATCTGGCGCCGCGGGTGCCACAGGCCGGACAACGCGGCCAGGAAACCGCCGGCGCGCAGCAAACCGACCCGGCCCTGCGGGGCAAGGCCGAGTTCCAGGCCGCCACCGCGGCGGCCGCAACGCCCAACGCCGCGGCCACCGCGACCGCGTTTTCCGAGCACCTGGCGGAAGCCCGGCAACCCGACGCGAAGCGCGCAGACCTCGCGCCGGATTCCTTGAATACGCCCGCCCTGCAGGCAATGCCGCGCACGCCGCTGGATACCCCGGCCGTCGTCGATCGCGCCGCAGCCAGCACGCTGGCGCCGTCGGTCGGCAGTACCGCCTGGGGCCAGGCCCTCGGCGAAAAAATCGTGTGGATGGCAACGGGCGCCCAGCAAACCGCTTCGCTCACCCTCAACCCGCCCAATCTTGGCCCGCTGCAGATCGTGCTGAACGTGTCGAACGACCAGGCCACCGCGAACTTCTTCTCGGCCCAGCCCGAAGTCCGCCAGGCGCTGGAATCCGCCTTTCCCAGACTGCGGGAAATGATGAACGAGGCCGGGATCCAGTTGGGCCAGGCGACGGTCAGCGCGGACACGCCGCGGCAGAACGATACGCCCGACCGCCAGGCACACCGGTTCGCCCCCGCGTTTGTCGGGACCGGCGATGTCGCCCCCGCCGCGCTGCAAACCGGGCAGGTGCCGCGCCCGCACGTCTCCGGGCGGGGCCTGGTCGACACCTTCGCCTGACACGGACTGGCGCCCGGCATAAAAAGAGTTACGTCCCTTTTTCCCCCTTATTCCCGGCATCGGAGACGCGCGTTTGTTTCAATAATGACAACCGTCCGCACAACACTTTCCAGGTAGAGGAACCGTATCGATGGCCGAACCCGACGAATCCGCAGAATCTGCGGAAGCCGCCCCCAAGAAATCGAAGAAAAAGCTGTTCATCCTCAGCGTCGCCCTCATGCTGCTGCTGGGTGGCGGCGGCGCGGCCGCCTGGTTCTTCACCCAGGGCAGCCATTCATCCAGGGAAGCGGAAGCCGAGCCAGCGAAAGCGCCGGTTTTCCTCCCGCTCGAGGCCTTCACCGTCAATCTTCAGGACGGCGAGCAGTTTCTGCAGACCGACATCACGCTCCAGGTCCCCGATCAGGCCCAGATGGACGACATCAAGCTGAACATGCCGCGCGTTCGCAGCCGTCTGCTGACCCTGCTCTCCAGCAAGCATGCCGACGAACTGGCGACGGCGGAGGACAAGAAGAAACTGGCGCAGGAAATCCTGGCGCAAGTGAAGCAGCCGTTCGATCCGAAGGGCAAGCCCCAGCGGGTCGACGACGTCCTGTTCACCTCGTTCGTGATCCAGTAAATCTCACACCACCCCCACACCCATGGCCGACAACTTTCTTTCACAGGATGAAGTCGATGCGCTGCTGAAAGGCGTCACCGGCGAAGCCGACGACGCACCGGCCGAGGCGCACGACAGTTCGGTCGCGCGGCCCTATAACCTCGCCACGCAGGAACGCATCGTGCGCGGCCGGATGCCGACGCTCGAAATCATCAACGAGCGTTTTGCGCGGCAACTGCGGATCGGCCTCTACAACTTCCTGCGGCGCGGGGTGGAAATTTCCATCGGCCCGGTCAGGGTGTCGAAGTACAGCGAATTCATCCGCAACCTGGTCGTCCCCACCAACCTGAACCTGGTGCAGTTCAAGCCCCTGCGCGGCACGGCGCTGATGATTTTCAATCCCGACCTGGTGTTTCTCATGGTCGACAACCTGTTCGGCGGCGACGGACGTTTCCACACCCGGGTCGAGGGGCGCGATTTCACGCAGACCGAACAACGCATCATCCAGCGTGTGCTCAACATCGTGTTCGAGGCGTATTCGAAATCCTGGGAGCCGATTTACCCGATCGAGTTCGAGTACATCCGCTCGGAAATGAACACCCAGTTCGCCAATATCGCCACACCCAACGAGGTGGTGGTCGCCGTCACCTTTGCCATCGAGCTCGGCCAGGTCAGCGGCGAAATGCATTTCTGCATGCCGTATTCGATGATCGAGCCGATCAAGGATCTGCTCACCAGCGCCTTGCAGGCCGAGAACCTGGAAGTCGACAAGCGCTGGATCCGCCTCATGCGGCAACAGATCCAGACGGCGGAAGTCGAGATCATCGCCGACCTCGGCACCGCCCAGATCAGTCTGCGCGACATCGTCAACATGAAGGTAGGCGACGTCGTTCCGCTGGAAATTCCGCAAACCGTCGAGGCCAAGGTGGATGGCGTACCGGTGATGGAATGCGCATACGGGAAATTCAACGGGCAGTACACCTTGCGCGTCGAGAAGCTGTTGTCCACTTCATCGAGCGAACCGCAAACAGGAGATCAACATGGCTGAGAACGACACCCAAACCATCGCCGAAGACGACTGGGCGGCCGCCATGGCCGAGCAGGCCGTACCCGCGACGCCGAGCTCGGAAATATTCAAGGAATTGTCAGGAACCAGCTCGAGCGGCGGGGCGACCCACGACATCGATTTCATCCTCGACATTCCGGTTCTGCTGACGGTGGAACTGGGGCGCACCAAGATCACGATCAAGAACCTGCTCCAGCTGGCGCAGGGTTCGGTGGTCGAACTCGACGGCCTGGCCGGCGAGCCGATGGACGTGCTGGTCAACGGCACCCTGATCGCGCAGGGCGAAGTGGTGGTGGTGAACGACAAGTTCGGCGTGCGCCTGACCGACATCATCACCCCCGCCGAGCGCATCCGGAAACTCAACAAATGAGGGGAACTTCTATAAGCGTCGTTTCTGTCATTGCGAGCGAAGCGCGGCAATCCAGCGCATTGATTAAGCAGGCATTCCTGGATCGCCACATTGCTTCGCTCCTCGCGACGACGATATTTAGAAGCGCCCTGAAGTTCAGCGGCCTGACGGCCGCATCCGCGTTGTTGAGCCTGCCGGCGCTGGCGCGGGTGTACCCGCGGCCGGCTCCTCGGGCAGCGCGCCGTCCGTGCCGGCCGGCGCCGGCTTCAGTGGGTC
>DASVPF010000185.1:0-1807 GCA_036382965.1 Thiobacillus sp. | reverse complement strand
CGCAGGGCGTGGCGCTGCGCCGGTTGCAGTTTGGCGAAATCGCGCGCGCCGCGCACGACGGGGACGTGCTGTGCAGCGAAACCCTGCCGGCGATGGCGCCGCATGACCCCGACCCCGAGGCATGGCGGCGCGGCATGCAGGCGCTGGAGACGCGTCGCGCCGAGGTGCATGCGGCCATGCGGACGGCGCTGATCGAGGCGCGTCCTGGCGCCTGGCTGCTGGCGATGCAGCGCTGGCTGCTGCAGCACGGCTGGCGTGCGACTGCGGACGCGCAGCGTTTCGTCCAGCTGTCGCCGCTGCACCCATGGGCGCGGCGGGCGTTGCGGAAAGGGCAGCGCCCCGTCGTGCGCGGCGCGCGCGATTTCGCCAAACTGCAACCGGCGCAGCGCCACGCCCTGCGCATCGCGATCAAGCGCCAGCGCTACGCGGCCGAATTTTTCCAGACGCTGTTCGACGCGCACACCAAGGCGCAGACGCGTTACCTGGACGTGCTGCGCGACGCGCAGGACAGCCTGGGACGCGCCAACGATGCGAACATTGCGTGGACGCTGCTGACGGACGGGCACACGGCGGCGGGGCCGATGCGGGACTTCGTCCTCGGCTGGCTGGCGGCGAAACGGGCGGAAGCCGCGGAAGGCGCAAGCGCCGGGCTGATGCGCACCTTCCTGAAACTGAAGCCTTACTGGTAGATTCGGGCTGATCCGCTGCGAGGCATGGCATTCAGCATCAAACTTTTTCGAGGAAAGCCGGATGGAACTCATATTGTGGCGACACACCGAGGCGGAGGACACCCTCCCCGATCTCTCCCGCGAACTGACCAGCCGCGGCCGCAAGCAGGCGGCGCGCATGGCCGACTGGCTCAACCCGCGGCTGCCGCAGGACATCCACGTGCTGGTGAGTCCCGCCACGCGCACCTTGCAAACGGCGCAGGCGCTGGGACGCTACTTCGACCGGGTGCCGGCGCTGGCGCCGGGGGCCAGCGCCGCCGACGTGCTGACCGCCGCAGGCTGGCCGGATGCCGCCTATCCGGTGCTGATCGTCGGGCACCAGCCCACGCTGGGACAGGTGGCAAGGCAACTGCTGACCGGGCAGGCGGGCGATCTGGCGATCAGGAAAGGCGGCATCTGGTGGTTCCAGAACCGCGAGCGGGCGGGCCAATTGCAGGTGGTGTTGCGCGCTGTGGCCGCGCCTGACTGGTTATAATTCTCACGTGACTCATGAGACGACCGATTCCATCAAGCGCGATGCGACCCTGCTGATTCCGGCCATGCAGACGAGGTGCACCCCGTGCCCGGTTGGCTGAGCAGCCTGCGCGACCTGATCGCGGAAGCGAGCCCGTGGCGCCGCTTCATGCTTGCGCTGCTGGTGTTGCTGCCGCTGGCCGCGCTGGCGGCGGCCTATGTGTGGTTCAACCCGCCCGCCTATCGCGTGCTGTACGCCCACCTGTCCGACCGCGCCGGCGGCGACGTCATCGCCGCGCTCGATCAGCTCGACATTCCGTATCGCCTGTCGGCCGCCGACGGCACCATCGAAGTCCCGGCCGACCAGCTGCACGCGGCACGCTATCGCCTGGCGGCACGCGGCCTGCCCAAATCCGATGCCGACGTGCAGGACGAAACCGAGCGCGCGCCACGCTTCGGCGCCTCGTCGCTGCAGGAACAGCAGCGCTACCAGCACACACTTGAAATCGAGGTTGTCGAGCGTCGCGGAAAAACTCTCCACCCGCAGCTTCATGCGCGCGCAGGCCTGCTCGCCTTCCACCCGCCCGGCGGCCAGTCCTTCGGCGTAGCCTGCGTCGCGCGCGGCG
>DASVPF010000184.1:0-3251 GCA_036382965.1 Thiobacillus sp. | reverse complement strand
GGCGATCGCTGCGGTGCTGGCGCGCTTCGACGCCATGCACCGACAACTGCACGCCTGGCAGCCGAGCGAACTGTCGCGGCTCAATGCCGCGCTGGCGCAAGGTCAGCGCGCCGCCGTCACGCCGGAACTCGCGGCCATGCTGCGCGATGCGCAGGCTTTTTCGAAGCAGTCGAACGATCTGTTCAACCCGGCCATCGGCGGGCTGATTGCGCTGTGGGGCTTTCATACCGACACGCCGCAGGCGCGGGTGCCGGATGCCGCCGCCATCGCGCGCTGGGTCGACGCCGCGCCACGCATGCGCGACCTGCATATCGAGGGCAGCACGGTCTGGAGCGACAACCCGGCGGTGCAGCTCGACCTCGGCGGCTATGCCAAAGGCTTCGCGCTCGACGACGCGGTGGCCATTCTGAAAGAACACGGCATCAAGAATGCACTGGTCAACATCGGCGGCAACGTGATCGCGCTGGGCGCGCACGGCGACCGTCCCTGGCGCGTCGGCATCCAGCATCCGCGCCGGCCGGGCACGCTGGCGACGCTGGACTTGCGCGACGGCGAGGCGATCGGCACCTCGGGCGACTACCAGCGCTACTTCGAAGCGGCCGGGCAGCGCTACAGCCATCTGATCGATCCGCGCACGGGCCGGCCGGCGGAAGGCATGCAGTCGGCGACGATCCTGGTAGCGGGCCCACGCGCCGGAACGCGCTCGGACGCGCTCTCCAAGCCGCTCTTCATCGACGGTGCGGACCGACTGGCGGACAACGCGTCGCGCCTGGGCATCCGCGACTATCTGGCGGTGGATGCCGCAGGCAAAACCCATATTTCGCCCGCGATGAAGGCCCGGTTTCGTTAATCGGTTTGGACTCAGCGTTCGCCCCCTCTCCCGCGAGCGGGAGAGGGGAAACCCCGCGGGCCGCGTTAAAATACGATTTTCAGCGTCTGACATTCCCGCAATGATAGGCATCCTTCTCGTCGCCCACGGCTCGCTCGCCGACAGTCTGGTCGAGTGCGCGGTCCATGTGCTGGGCCAGCGCCCGCGCGGTCTCGCGACCATCGATTTCATCGGCCACGCCGACCCCGACGAGCGGCAGAAGGCCTTGCAGTCGAAGCTGGCCGAACTGGCCGCTCTTAACGACAAGGAGGGCGACGGCATCCTCGTGCTGACCGACGTGTACGGCGCCACGCCCAGCAACACGCTGTGCCGGCTGCTCGAACCGGCCCACATCGAAGGCGTCTCCGGCGTCAACCTGCCGATGCTGCTGAAGGCGCTGAACTACCGCGAAACGCTGGCCTTGCCGCAACTCGTCGAACGCATCGTCGAAGGCGGACGCAACAGCATCAATCATATTTCCGAGACCATGTGCCATGCAGCAACGGGACGTTGAGATCGTCAACAAGCTAGGGCTGCATGCACGCCCGTCGGCCCGGCTCACGCAGTTGGCGTCCAGCTTCAAGAGCAATGTGCACATGTCGCGCAACGGTCGCCGCGTCAACGCCAAAAGCATCATGGGCGTGATGATGCTGGCCGCCGCCAAGGGCAGCACCATCACCCTGGAAACCGAGGGCGACGACGAGGTGGAGGCCATCGACGCGCTGGCCGGGCTGATTTCCAGCGGCTTCGGGGAAGAACGGTGAGTTTCTCGCTGCATGGCATCGGCGTCTCCGGCGGCATCGCCATCGGCTATGCGCACCTTACCTCCAATGCGCGGATCGAAGTGCCGCAGTACATGCTCGACCGCAAGTACATCAAGGAGGAACTGGCACGCTTCGACGAAGCCATCCTCGCCACACGCGCAGAGCTCGAAACCCTGCGCAGCCACATCCCGCCCAGCGCCCCGGCTGAACTGTCGGCGTTTCTCGACATGCACCTGATGTTCCTCGGCGATTCGATGATCGCCGAGGAACCCAAGCGCCTGATCCGCCAAACCCAGTGCAACGCCGAATGGGCGCTGGCGCAGCAGATGGAAGCGCTGGTGGCGCGCTTCGAGGAAATCGACGACCCCTATCTCAGGAGCCGCCAGGAGGACGTGGTGCAGGTGGTGCAGCGCGTGCTGAAGGCATTGACCGGCCATCCCAGCCACCTGCCGCTCGACGTCGACTTCGACGTCGAGCGCATTCTGGTGGCGCACGAGCTGTCGCCGGCGGACATGGTCGTGTTCAAGAACGTGCACTTCGCCGCTTTCGTCACCGATCTCGGCGGCACCACGTCGCACACCGCGATCCTGGCGCGCAGCATGGGCATGCCGTCGGTGATGGCGCTGCACAATGCGCGCGGCCTGATCCGCGATCACGACCTGCTGATCGTCGACGGCCGCGACGGCGTGGTGATCGTCAATCCGGACGAATCGGTGCTGGCCGAATACCGGCTGCGGCAGAACCAGTGGCGCATCGACACCGACAAGCTGAAGCGCCTGAAAACCAGCAAGTCGTCCACGCTGGACGGCACCCCGATCGAGTTGATGGCGAACATCGAATTGATGGGGGACGTCGATGGCGTGAAGGCGGCCGGGGCGCACGGCATCGGCCTGTTCCGCAGCGAATTCCTGTTCCTCAACCGCAGCGACCTGCCGACCGAAGACGAGCAATACGAATCCTACAAGGCGGTGGCCGAGGCGCTGGACGGCAAGCCGGTCACCATCCGCACGCTCGATCTGGGCGCGGACAAGCAGGCGCCCTGGGGCCATTCGGTGGCCGACAATCCGGCACTGGGCCTGCGCGCAATCCGCTTGTGCCTGGCCGAGCCGGGGCTGTTCCATACCCAGCTGCGCGCGATTTTGCGCGCGTCCCGCCACGGCCATGTGCGCATGCTCATCCCCATGCTGGCGAATTTCATGGAGTTGCGGCAGACACTGCAACGCATTGACGAAGCCAAAGCCTCGCTGCGCCGCGACGGCCTGAAGTTCGACGAAGGCATCCCGGTCGGCGGCATGATCGAAGTGCCCGCCGCCGCCCTGTCGGCCCTTGTGCTTGTCGATGTCCTTCTCGGTTCCGTCCGCGCCCTTCTGCGCGTCGTCGAGACTCTTCTGGCGCTTCGACTCTTTCGTCTCGTCGTCCTCTTTCGCCATGTCCTTGAGGTCGTCTTCGAGCTTCTTCTGGCCCTCGGGCGACGAGAGCTGATCGGCCATGTCCTTGAGGTCTTGCGCGTTGCTCTGTGCGCCCCCGCTCGCGCCCTTCTTCGCCTGCTCCTTCATGCGATCGGCGAGGCGCTTCTTCTCCTCGGGCGAGAGCTTGTCCATCGCCTTGCCCATCGCGTC
>DASVPF010000183.1:0-5541 GCA_036382965.1 Thiobacillus sp. | reverse complement strand
GGCGCGCGCAATCGCCGCGACCGCCTTGCCCGAAATCGGCCGCATGCTCGCCGGCAAGGGCGTGGAAATGCGCGGCTGTCCCGAGTCGCTGGCGATTCTCAAGGGCGCCGGCATCGCGGCGGACAAGCTGAAGGCCGCGGTCGAAGCCGACTGGTTCGAGGAATATCTCGGCCCCATCATCGCGGTGAAAGTGGTCGACGACATCGACGCCGCGATGACCCACATCAACACCCCCGGCTCGCAGCACACCGACGCCATCGTCACCGAGGACTACGGTCGCGCGCGCCGCTTCCTGCGCGAAGTCGATTCGGCCAGCGTCGTGGTCAACGCCTCGACCCGCTTTGCCGACGGTTTCGAGTACGGTCTCGGCGCGGAGATCGGCATTTCCACCGACAAGATCCACGCGCGCGGCCCGGTCGGCCTGGAGGGCCTCACCAGCCAGAAGTGGGTGGTGCTCGGGGATGGCCACGTCCGCGGTTGATATGCCGGTTCCCCGGGATAGTAAAGGGGGAAGGGAGAAGGGAGAAGGGGAAAATCCCGTGGGCCCCAACCCTTCACCCTTCACCCTTCACCCTTCACACCCCATCGGCCTCCTCGGTGGCACCTTCGACCCCATCCACTACGGACACCTGCGGCTGGCCGAGGAAATGGCCGAGGCGATCGGCTTGAGCCGGGTGCTGTTCATCCCCGCCGGGCAGCCGCCGCACCGTGGGGCGCCGCACATCGCGGCGACACACCGGCTGGAAATGGTGCGCCGCGCGATTGCCGGCAACCCGCGCTTTGCCGCGGATGCGCGCGAAGTAACGACCCCGCGCCCGAGCTATACGGTCGACACGCTGACCGCCCTGCGCGCCGAACTGGGCTTTGAGCAGCCGCTGTGGCTGCTGCTGGGGTCGGATGCCTTCCTCGGCCTCACCAGCTGGCATGAATGGCGGCGGCTGTTCGATCTGGCCAATATTGCCGTGGCCGCGCGTCCCGGTGCGCGGCTGATGCAGTCCGACGCCATGCCGGACGGACTGAAAAGCGAAGTATCGCAGCGCCAGGTGGCCGACGGCTCGGCGGCCGCGCCGGCCGGTTCGGTGCTGCTGCGGCAGATGACGCCGCTCGACATTTCGGCCACCGCCATCCGTGACACCCTGGCACGGCACGGCAGCGCGCGTTATCTGCTGCCCGATACCGTGCTCGATTACATTAACGAACACCAACTGTATACACACCATGAACATTGAAGACAAAATCAAACTGATCGCTGCCGTGCTTGAAGACATCAAGGCGCAGGACATCACCGTGATCGACACCACCAAGCTCACCTCGCTGTTCGAGCGCATGGTGATCGCCAGTGGCACGTCCAACCGCCAGACACGGGCACTCGCCGATAATGTGCGCGTCAAGATGAAAGAAGCGGGCGAATACGTGGGCAACACGGAAGGCGAAGACACCGGCGACTGGGTGCTGCTCGATCTCGGCGACGTGATCGTCCATGTGATGCAGCCTGCCACGCGCGCGCATTACAATCTGGAAGAACTGTGGGGCGCGGGCGAGGCGGCGCGCGGGCGGCATATCCAGCCAGACCACTAGACGAAAGGCCACAGGTGAAGCTGCACCTGATCGCCGTCGGCCACAAGATGCCGGGCTGGATCAACGCAGGCTACGACGACTATGCGCGCCGCATGCCGCCCGATCTGCCGCTGCTGCTTACCGAGATCAAGCCGGGGCATCGCGTGGCCGGGGAAGACGGCGCGCGGGCGCGCGGGCTTGAGGCCGAGCGCATCCTCGCCGCGCTGCCCGCCGGCTGCGCGCCGGTGGTGCTGGACGAGCGCGGCAGCCAGGCGAGCACGCGCGAGCTGGCGGCGTGGTTGCAGGGCTGGATGGCGGAAGGGGTGTCGCCGGTGTTCGTGATCGGCGGGGCGGACGGCCTCGACGACAGCGTCAAGGCGCGCGCCGGCAAGCTGCTGGGGCTGTCGAAGCTGACCCTGCCGCATGCGCTGGCGCGGGTGCTGCTCGCCGAGCAGCTGTATCGTGCGGTATGCATCATCAAGGGGCATCCTTACCATCGGGATTGAATCGGGATTGAGGGGGAATAACGAATAATGCTGGTCGATAAACGGATTTATCTGGCCTCGCAGTCGCCGCGGCGGCGCGACCTCCTGAAGCAGATCGGCGTCGCGTTCGACGTGCTGGCGCTGCGCGCGGTGGCCGGCCGCACCGACGTCGTCGAAATTCCGCATCCCGGCGAAGCCGCGGCCGCTTTCGCGCAGCGCATGGCGGCCGAAAAGGCCGCCTGCGGCTGGCACGCGGTGGATGCGCGCCGCCTGTTGCGCTTTCCGGTGCTGGGTGCGGATACGGTGGTCGAGCTGGACGGCGACATCCTCGGCAAGCCGGCCGACCGCGCCGAGGCCGGCGCCATGCTGGCGCGCCTGTCGGGGCGCGAGCATCACGTATATACCGCGGTGGCGGTGCAGCACGAAGCGCGGCTGGAAGTGCGCCTGTCGTCCAGCCAGGTCCGGTTCGCCACGCTCGACACCGCCACCATCGGACGCTACCTGGAAACCGGCGAATACCTCGGCAAGGCCGGCGCCTATGGCATCCAGGGGCGCGCCGGTGCATTCGTCGAGCACATCGACGGCAGTTACAGCGGCATCGTGGGCTTGCCGCTATGCGACACAGCCGTTTTGTTGCGGGCCTTCGGTCTCGCCGTCTGAGGATCGTCCAACCGACCCTTCCTAAATCAAAACTGACTGGCCTCGCTGCCTTGCCGTCTGCTGTTTGCTGCGTCATTTTTGATTTAGAAATGGAATAAGCTGTTGCCATGAGCGAAGAAATCCTCGTCAACGTCACCCCGCAGGAAACCCGCGTCGCCGTGCTGCATCTGGGTGCGGTGCAGGAGCTGCACATCGAGCGCGCGCAGTGCCGCGGTCTGGTGAGCAATATCTATATGGGGCGCGTGGTGCGCGTGCTGCCGGGCATGCAGTCGGCCTTCATCGACGTCGGTCTGGAGCGCGCCGCCTTCCGGCACGTCGCCGACATCTGGGAAGAGCGCCACAACGGCGAGGCGGAGCGGCCGATCGAGCAGATCCTGCACGAAGGCCAGGCCCTGATGGTGCAGGTCATCAAGGATCCGATCGGCACCAAGGGCGCGCGGCTGTCCACCCAGATCAGCTTTGCCGGACGCTATCTGGTGTATCTGCCGCAGGAAACGCACATCGGCATTTCGCAGAAGATCGAGGGCGAGGAAGAGCGCGAGCAGCTGCGCCAGAAACTGCACCAGCTGATGCCGGCCGGCGCCACCGGCGGCTTCATCGTGCGCACCATGGCGGAAACCGCGGAAGACGCCGAGATGCAGGCCGACATCGACTACCTGCGGCGGCTGTGGAGCAGCATCCAGTCGCGCGGCAACTGCACCGTGCCGTGCCTGCTGTATCAGGATCTCGACCTCTCGCTGCGCGTGCTGCGCGACTTCGTCAATCGCGACACCAGCCGCATCCTCATCGATTCGCGCGAAACCTATCAGCGCATGACCGAGTTCGCGCAGAACTACACTACCGCCGTGCTCGAAAAACTGCAGCACTACGGCGCCGACCGGCCGCTGTTCGACCTGCACGCCATCGAGGACGAAATCGCCAAGGCGCTGGGGCGGCGCGTCGACCTGAAATCCGGCGGCTACCTCATCATCGACCAGACCGAGGCGCTCACCACGGTCGACGTCAACACCGGCGGCTTCGTCGGCGCGCGCAACTTCGACGACACCATCTTCAAGACCAACCTCGAAGCCGCGCAGGCCATCGCGCGCCAGCTGCGCCTCAGAAACCTCGGCGGCATCATCATCATCGACTTCATCGACATGGACAACGCCGAGCACCAGGATGCAGTGCTGACCGAACTGAGGAAAGCGCTCGCACGCGACCCCACCCGCACCACCGTCAGCGGCTTCTCCGCGCTGGGGCTGGTCGAGATGACGCGCAAGCGGACACGGGAGTCTTTGGCGCATGTGCTGTGCGAGCCCTGTCCCACCTGCGCCGGACGCGGCGAAATCAAGACCGCGCAGACCGTATGCTACGACGTGCTGCGCGAAATCCTGCGCGAGGCGCGCCAGTTCGACGCGCGCGAATACCGCATCGTCGCCGCGCAAAGCGTGATCGACCTGTTCCTCGACGAGGAATCCGGCAGCCTCGCCCAGCTCATCGACTTCATCGGCAAGCCGGTGTCGCTGCAGGTCGAGGCCACCTACCCGCAGGAGCAGTACGACATCATCCTGTTGTGAGGCGTGAGGCGTGAGGCGAGGCGTTACTCCCCTCCTCCCGCAAGTGGGGGAGAGGGAGCCTTGAATCGCGTTTACGCAAAGCCGTATGCATTGATATGGAACCCCGCGCCCCCGCCTACTGGCACACCGCCTGCACCGAACTCGCTGCCGCCGACCCGGTGATGGCCGCGCTCATCGCGCGCTATCCCGACTGCGTGCTCGGCAACCGCGGCGATCCGTTCCAGACACTGGCCCGCGCCATCGTCGGCCAGCAGATTTCGGTCAAGGCCGCCGACAGCATCTGGGCGCGCTTCGCGGCGCTGGCCGAAACCGTGGCGCCGGAACGCATCGCTGTCTTCGACCCGGACGCGCTGGCGGGATGCGGCCTGTCGCGCCGCAAGGTCGAATACCTTGTCGACCTGGCCGGACATTTCATCGACGAACGCATCGAGCCTGCACGCTGGAGAAAAATGGACGACGAAGCCGTCATCGCAGAACTCGTCGACGTGCGCGGCATCGGCCGCTGGACTGCCGAGATGTTCCTCATCTTCAACCTGCGCCGTCCCGACATCTGGCCGGTCGACGACATCGGCCTGCAGAAAGCCGTCGCCTTGCATTACCTCGAAGGCGAGCGTCCCACCCCAAAAATATTGCGCCGGCATGGCGAACGCCACGCCCCCTGGCGCACCGTCGCCACCTGGTATCTGTGGCGCAGCCTCGATCCGGCGGTGGTGCAGTATTAAAAGCGGTTTGGATTCGTGCCCGTGGCGGCAATCCTGGCGGGCGGTATTCTTTTCGGGTGGCGGGGCGTAGGATGAAGCTCCGATGAAGCAGAACGGCAAGTGCATCAACATCGGTCGCCCCTAACCGTTACAGGAAAACACGACCATGACTACCGAAGAATCTGCCCTCGCCCCGGAAAGTCCCAAAGTGACCGATCTGCTCCATCAGTTACGTGCGGCTTCAACTCCCGACGCACAACGCGATGTCATGGTTAAAACCATCCTGGCTGGCCGCAATAATGAGATCAGCGTGACAGAAGGCAAGGTGTTGAGTCGCGAATTCATCAAGATCAACGCCGAAGCGCAGGCGCGCTTGAAGGAAGAGCGGGCGCGTTTGAAGGCCGCCCGATGAACTGCTGACTGATCCAGTGGCCTGGAACCGGCCAGAAGCGGTCATCCGAGCATTATCCCCACTGCGATTCTGTCTCGATTATCATCGCAGACGGATAACTGACTCATGTTCTGCGAATTTCAATAATACAAACCGACCGGTCTTATTGGAGGCCCGCACGCGGTACT
>DASVPF010000182.1:0-5682 GCA_036382965.1 Thiobacillus sp. | reverse complement strand
CGATCCACGGGGTCGAGCCGATCTGCCAGGTTTTGCAGATCGCCCCGTCGGGCTACCGGCGCCACGCAGCGCGGGGAATCGCTCAAGAAACAGGCAATTCACGAGCCAATCAGGCGGCTGCGCGTCCGCGCACCGCGAATCCGGTGGCGGCAAGGCTGAGCTGTTTCATGGGGGGGCAGCGCGTCAATGAGGATGTCATGAGTCTAAAACAGGGGGGACTTGTTCAGGGATTCCCTAGGCTACGCTGCCGAAGTGCGGGTCGATGGCGATGTAGGGGGCCTTCAGCCCCGCCAGGCGGCAACTTTGTGCGATAGGGCCGCCCGGAAACAGGGCGTACAGATACTTCAGTCCGCCTTTCTCATGGAAGCATTCGTCGAGCGCGTCGTGCAGGTCACGCATGTTGATGATGGTGTCGTCTTCGTGGCCAGCGTAATAATTCTGCAGGGCGCGGATGACGTCCCAGTGTGCGTCGGTGAGCGTCAGCCCTTCCTCACGCGCGATTTTTATCGCATCGTCCCGCGTCCAGCCCATGGGGGCGGAGGGAAAATCGGGATCGGCCACTGGCTCGTTGATCAGCTGGTTGATGTCGGTTGAAACGTGCAGCATGGTAGTGGCTCCTCTGAACAGTTCTGTTGAAACACTTTTCAGGCTAGGCCATGACGCTGCGGATTCAAGGGGTTCCGGGGCACATCGGGTGAGGGCAGGCTAAGCTGAACAGATCCGCGACCGAGGGAGGATGACATGGCAAAACGATCGTATCCGCCGTCCAGAGTGTATGGCCTGCTGGAGCCGGGACCGGTGGTGCTGTTGACGACCGCGCACAAAGGGCGTCCCAACATCATGACGATGTCGTGGCACACCATGATGGAATTCGAGCCGCCGCTGGTCGGCTGCGTGATCAGCGGCCGCAATGCCTCGTTCGACGCGCTGAAGGCGACCAGGGAATGCGTGATCAACATCCCGACGCGGGAACTGGCGAAGCAGGTGGTGGGCATCGGCAACTGCTCCGGGCGCACGGTCGACAAGTTCGCCAAATTCGCACTCACGCCGGTGGCCGCCTCGGCGGTGCAGGCGCCGCTGATCGGGGAATGCTATGCCAGCCTCGAATGCCGGGTGGCCGATACGCGGATGGTGAATCGGTACAACTTCTTCATCTTCGAAGTGATCCAGGCGTGGGTCGACACCGCGGTCAAGAGCCCGCAGACGCTGCACCATCGCGGCAACGGCGTGTTCGCGGTGGCCGGCGAGCCGATCAGGCTGCGTTCCGGGATGAAATAGCGCGGGACACGTTGTGCGAGGTCGTGACCGCGCTGTGGCTGTTCCGGCATGGCCAGGGGTATCCGGTTGCAACGGACATTTCCCGCATCCCGCCCGGGGCCGCATAATGCGCGCTGCCTTGTGGCCGCAGTCGCGGCAGTCCGAGTTCATGCCCAAGCTTCCCTACTGGCGTCTGTCCGGTTTCTATTTCTTTTATTTCGCCTTCGTCGGCGCGATGTCCCCGTTCTGGGGCTTGTACCTGAGGTCGTTGGCCTTCAACGCGTTCCAGATCGGCGTGCTGATGTCGCTGTTGCAGGTGATGCGGATTTTCGCGCCCAACCTCTGGGGGCACATTGCCGACCGCACCGGCCGCCGCTCGGCGATCGTGCAGGTCGCCGCGTTCGGCAGCGTGCTGGCGTTCGCCGGGGTGTTCGTCGGTCACGGTTTCTGGTGGCTGTTCGCGGTGATGGCGTGCCTGAGTTTCTTCTGGAGCGCGTCGCTGCCGCTGGTCGAGGCGACGACGCTGTCGCATCTGGGCGAGCGCACCGACACCTATGGCCGCATCCGTCTGTGGGGCTCGGTCGGCTTCATCCTGATGGTGGTCGGGTTGGGCTATGCCTTCGACTACGTTGCGATCGGCTGGTTGCCGTGGGCGGTGCTGACGGTGATGCTGGGCATCGCTGCGTTTGCGCGGGTGATTCCGGAGGCCGAGATCCTGTCGCATCCCACCGACCGCCGCCCGGTGTGGGAGACCGTAAAGCGCCCCGACGTGGCGTCGCTCCTGGCCGCCTGTCTGCTGATGGCGGCGGCGCATGGGCCGTACTACACCTTCTATTCGATCTATCTGGTCGACCATGGCTACGACAAGTCCACGGTCGGCTGGCTGTGGGCTGTGGGCGTGCTGTGCGAAATCGGCATTTTCCTCATCATTCCGCGCATCTTCGCCCGGGTGACGCCGCGTCGCCTGATTCTGGCGAGTTTCGCGCTGGCGGTACTGCGCTTCCTGCTGATTGCCTGGGGCGTGAAGTCGGCCTGGCTGGTGTGGGGCGCGCAGACGCTGCACGCCTTCAGCTTCGGCACCTATCACGCGGCGGCGGTGGCGCTGATTCACCAGCATTTTCGCGGGCGCCACCAGGCGCGCGGGCAGGCGCTCTACACCAGCCTCTCCTACGGCGTCGGCGGCACTCTCGGCGGCTTGGCCAGCGGCCTGACCTGGGACAGCCTGGGGCCGGCCTGGACCTTCACCCTCGCTGCCGCGAGCGCAGCGCTGGCCTGGCTGGTATACGCGGCGTGGGGAGGGAACAAAATCCGTGCCAGCGGCCCCCAAGCTATGAAATAATCAACGTTTTACGCGCAGTCACGTCTTATTGCATGCCCGGTCAAACCTTATTCCAGAAATTGTGGGACGCCCACGTCGTCCACGTCGAATCCGACGGTACCACGCTGCTCTACATCGACCGCCATCTGGTGCACGAAGTCACCAGCCCGCAGGCGTTCGAAGGGCTGAAGCTGGCGCACCGCACCCCGCGCCGGATCGACGCGGCCATCGCCGTGCCCGACCACAACGTGCCGACGACCGACCGTTCGCATGGCATTGCCGACCCGATTTCGCGCCTGCAGGTGGAAACGCTCGACGCCAACTGCGCCGAGTTCGGCATCACCGAGTTCAGAATGGACGATGTCCGCCAGGGCATCGTCCACGTCATCGGCCCCGAGGAGGGCCTGACCCTGCCCGGCATGACCGTGGTGTGCGGCGATTCGCATACCTCGACGCATGGCGCGTTCGGCGCGCTGGCCTTCGGCATCGGCACCTCCGAGGTCGAGCACGTGCTGGCCACGCAATGCCTGTGGCAGAAGCCGTCGAAGACCCTGCTGGTAAAAGTCGAAGGCAGCCTGGGCCAGGGCGTGACGGCGAAGGACATCGCGCTCGCGATCATTGGTGAAATCGGCACCGCCGGCGGCACCGGCTACGCGCTCGAATTCGGCGGCGCGGCGATCCGCGCGCTGTCGATGGAAGGCCGCATGACCTTGTGCAACATGGCGATCGAGGCCGGCGCGCGCGCCGGCATGGTGGCGGTCGACCAGATCACGATCGACTACGTGAAAGGCCGTCCCTATGCGCCCACGGGCGACGCGTGGGACAAGGCGGTGGCGTGGTGGAACACGCTGCATTCGGACGCCGATGCGAAATTCGACCGCGTGGTCGAACTCGATGCCGCGACGATCGAACCGCAGGTCACCTGGGGCACGTCGCCCGAGATGGTGACGACCGTCGGCGGCCGTGTGCCGAATCCTCTTGAGGCGCCGAGCGCGGTCAAACGGCACGACTGGACGCGCGCCCTCGAATACATGGGTCTCACGGCCGGCACGCCGATCGCCGAGATTGCGCTGGACAAGATTTTCATCGGTTCGTGCACCAACTCGCGGATCGAGGATTTGCGCGAAGCCGCCAGCGTGGCGAAGGGCCGCAAGGTCGCGTCCAACGTCAAGCTGGCGATGGTGGTGCCCGGTTCCGGCCTGGTCAAACGGCAGGCCGAGGCCGAAGGCCTGGACAGGATTTTCGTCGAGGCCGGCTTCGAATGGCGTGAGCCTGGCTGCTCGATGTGCCTGGCGATGAATGCCGACCGGCTGGAGCCGGGCGAGCGCTGCGCATCCACCTCCAACCGCAATTTCGAAGGGCGGCAGGGGCAGGGCGGGCGTACCCATCTGGTCAGTCCGGCAATGGCGGCCGCCGCCGCGTGTGCCGGACATTTTGTCGATGTGCGCAGCTTTTGAACCGGCTTTGACGGCCCATCTGACCTGCCCCCGGTGCGGCGCAGTCACTGCATGCACCATGCCGCATGACGCTTGCCAGTGGTATTTTGATTGCCCCGCGTGCGGCACGTTGTTAAGGCCCAAACCCGGCGACTGCTGCGTGTTTTGCAGTTATGCCGATGTACCTTGCCCGCCGGTTCAGGCAGGGCGAAAAGATTGTTGTGCTTGAGTGAATTTTTTAAGGAGAACCCATGAAATCGATGATTGCTATTTTGATCGCCGCCGCCCTCACCCTGGCGGGGTGTAACACCATGCATGGTCTCGGTACGTATATCGAGAAGCTGGGCGACAAGATTCAGAAGAAGGCGGACTGATGCAGGCTTTCACCACGCTCGACGGGCTGGTGGTACCGCTCGACCGCGCCAACGTCGACACCGACGCCATCATCCCCAAGCAGTTCCTGAAGTCGATCAAGCGCGCCGGCTTCGGCCCCAACCTGTTCGACGAATGGCGTTATCTCGACCATGGCGAACCAGGCATGGACCCGGCCACGCGCAAACCCAATCCCGGGTTCGTGCTGAACTTCCCACGCTACCAGGGAGCCAGCGTGCTGCTGGCGCGCGACAACTTCGGCTGCGGATCGAGCCGCGAACACGCGCCGTGGGCGCTGGAAGACTACGGCATCCGCGCCATCGTCGCGCCGTCCTATGCCGACATCTTCTACAACAACTGCTTCAAGAACGGCATTCTGCCCATCGTGCTCGACGCTGCCGTGGTCGACCGGCTGTTCCGCGAATGCGCGGCGAACGAAGGCTACCGGCTCACCATCGACCTTGCTCGCCAGACCGTCACCACGCCGGGCGGCGAGGTGCTGGCGTTCGAGGTCGATGCGGGGCGCAAGCACCGCCTGCTGAACGGGCTCGACGACATCGGCCTGACCCTGCTGCAGGCCGACAAGATCAAGGCGTATGAAGAACGGCGCCGCGTCGAAGCGCCGTGGCTGTTTGCTGAACACTGATTAACAAGAGGACGCGGAGGACGCGGAGTAGGACATAAAGAGGTTTCCCTCTGCGTCCTCCGCGTCCTCCTTGGAAAAACTTATGAAACTTGCAGTTCTACCCGGCGACGGCATTGGTCCCGAAATCATCGCGCAAGCGGTGAAGGTGCTCGAAGCGCTGCGCGCCGACGGCGCGAAAATCGAAATGGAAACCGCACCGATCGGCGGTGCGGGCTACGATGCGGCGGGCGATCCGCTGCCGGACGCGACGCTGAAACTCGCACGCGAGGCCGATGCGGTGCTGCTCGGCGCTGTCGGCGGCCCGCAGTACGACACGCTCGACCGCCCGCTACGCCCCGAGCGCGGCCTCCTGCGCATCCGCAAGGCGCTGAATCTGTTCGCCAACCTGCGCCCGGCACTCTTGTATCCCGAACTGGCATCGGCGTCGTCGCTGAAGCCGGAAGTGGTGTCGGGGCTCGATTTGATGATCGTGCGCGAGCTGACCGGCGACGTCTATTTCGGCCAGCCGCGCGGCATTGAAATCCGGCCAAGTCCAAATGGCGGGAGCGAGCGTGTCGGCTTCTCGCGCGGCGCTGCGAGCTCGCCCTTGAGGCTCCAGAACCGCCAACCATTAACGGCGATCCCGCCCATCACGGCCTTCGCCGCCGACGACA
>DASVPF010000181.1:0-2572 GCA_036382965.1 Thiobacillus sp. | reverse complement strand
TGGTGGAATTCCATCTCGCCCTCGACGGTGCGGTAGCGCAAGGCGGCCGGCACGATCGGGCACTGCAGTTCGACCGCCGGTTGCAGCAGCGACGGCATGAAGCGCCGCAGCGTAAGGCCGTCGCCGGTGGTCCCTTCGGGGAACACCGCCACCCAGGCGCCGCCCTGCAGCAATGCACGCATGTCGGCATTGACGCGCGCGGTGTCGGCGCGGCGGCCGCGTTCGATGAACAGGGTGCCGCTCTTCTGCGCCAGCCAGCCCGCCACCGGCCAGTTGCGCACCTCGGCCTTGGAGACGAAGTGCACCCGCCTGACGGCGAAGATGAGATAAATGTCCAGCCACGAGACGTGGTTGCACACCAGGAGCGCGCCGCCCGGTAGACCGGATGGCGCGGTCGCGTGGAGCCGCACGCCCAGCACCCCGACCAGACGCCGCGCCCAGGCCATGATGCGGCGGTCGCGCTGTGCCGGGCTGAGCAGCGGGAACAGCAGCCCCGCCAGGATCACGCCCCAGACGAGATGCAGCCCCAGGAGGCTGATGCGGACGGCGCGGCGCAGGACGGGCGGAAGGTAGGCAAGGCTCACCCGTACATTGTATGACTCAAATCATGAAACGGCGGGCATAGCTGCGGTTGAGCTGCGCCAGCGGCAGCAGTATCAGGAGGTCGGCCGTGTTGAAATCGGGATCCCACGCCGGCTCGCCGCACACCCTCGCGCCGAGTCGCGTATAGCCCTTGATCAACGGCGGCAGCGCGGCGGCGCGGCCGTCGTCGAGCGCTTCGACCGGCAGGCGGAAACGCGGGGTGACGCGCCATTCGATCGGCGCGAGATGGCGCACGGCCAGCTGACGATACACGCTGGCGGCGACGTGGCCGCCGTCGGCCATGCCGATGCTGGCGCAGCCGACGATGTACTCGTGGCCGTAGCGCGTCATGTAGTCGGCCAGTCCCATCCACAGGCGCGCGATGACGGCGCCGCTGCGATGCGCCGGATGCACGCACGAGCGCCCCAGTTCGGCCATGCGTGGGCGCAGGAAAGCCAGCCGGGTGAGGTCGAACTCCTGTTCCGAGTAATAGCTGCCGACGCGCTTGGCGGCTTCGGGCGGCAGGATGCGATAGGTGCCGACGACTTCGCCGCGGGCAAGCTCGCGCACCAGCAGGTGGTCGCAGAACGGATCGTACAGATCGATATCGTGTCCCGGCAGGACGGACGCCAGGCGCGCGCCCATTTCCCCCGCAAACACCGTGTGACGCAGGCGTTGCGCTTCGCGGATTTCGCTGTCGTCCACCGCCAGCGAAACGTGATAGCGGCTGGCGCGGGCGGGTTGAACAGTGCTGCAGACGTCGAGCATGGGGCACTCCCATTGATGGAATGCGCCCAGCTTAGAGAGACGGTGTGAATCCGGTGTGACGTTCGGGTTGCGAAACGATGACTCCGGCAATCCGCAGGCCCTAGTGCGACACGCGCGTGGCCCCGCCGCCCGACAGCACGCGCACGCGATCGCCCACCCGGAAGGCCTCGTCGGCCGCCTGGGTGACCGCGATCAGCCGCCCCGAATCGAGCTTGACGGTGATTTCCACGCCCTTCTGGCGGGTCACGGCCTCTTCCGCCGCCGCGCCGCCGAGGCCGCCCAGCACCGCGCCGACGGTTGCGCCGACGATGCTGCCACGGCCACCGCCGACCGTGCTGCCGGCCACCCCGCCGACGACGGCACCCGCACCCGCACCGATCGGCGTCTTGGTGCCCTCGATGTTCACTTCGCGCACCGATTCCACCACGCCCATCTGCACTTCCTGCGCGGCACGGGCCTGGTCGCGGCTGTAGTCCTTGCCGCCGGTGCCGCTGGCGCAACCGCCGAGCACGAGAATTGCCGCCGCAAACAGGGCAGACCCTAGCATTCCGAACGTTTTTTGCATGACGATTTCCTCACGTTTGATCACTCTCATCTTAGGTCATGCGACGCGGGGAAATGTTCCTGCCGCCATACCGCAGCAAACCGCCGCCGATCAGAGCGTCTTGCCGAACGCGGCCTTGAGCCGCGCGGCAATCTCGTCCCGCGTCGGCTTGTGGTTCTGGCCGCCGCGCTGTTCGATCTTGATCGCGCCCATCACGCTTGCCAGCTGGCCGGCGGTTTCCCAGTCGAGTCCACGCGTGATGCCATAGAGGATGCCGCTGCGATAGGCGTCGCCGCAACCGGTGGGATCGAGGATGGCATCGGGGCGCACCGCCGCAATGTCGATCTGCCCGCCCGCCGTGTGGATGACCGAGCCTTCGGCGCCGCGCGTCACGATCAGCGCCTCGACGTGGCGCGCCAGCGA
The DNA here is from genome assembly GCA_036382965.1 of Thiobacillus sp. Classification (GTDB taxonomy): domain Bacteria; phylum Pseudomonadota; class Gammaproteobacteria; order Burkholderiales; family Thiobacillaceae; genus Thiobacillus. Next base: position 255 of record DASVPF010000181.1, on the reverse strand, counting down.
CTCCAGCTTTTCTCCGGTGCGGGTTTGCAACAGCTCGGCCTCGTAGTCGTTGAGGATGACGTAGCGCGACTTGTGGACGCACTCCAGCAGTTCCTCGCCGGTGAACAGCGGCATGCCCTGGCCCGGATCAAACACGCACGGCACCCCGGCTTCGTGAAAGCCGCGCACGTGGCGCAGCATGCCGTCACGGCCGTCCGGCGAGACGATGCCGAGCTTGACGTCCGGCACCAGGCGCACGTCGTTCTCGTGCGCGTA
>DASVPF010000180.1:0-7528 GCA_036382965.1 Thiobacillus sp. | reverse complement strand
GGCGGACTCGATGTCAAGGTCGACGAGCTTCTGTCCGTCGACGATGGCAACCCGGAGTTCTTCCGCCTGGGTTGCGTTGAAAAGCATGCGCTTCATTGTTTACTCCCGCGCGCGTGCATACGGGACAGGCCAGACTGCCGCTGTGTCAGCGGCTCATGCGATCACGGGTTGTTTGAGTGAAATGGCATGGAATGAGGTGTCCTGTTCCTGGAGAGTGTCGCCGGCATGGCCGGGGCGGTCTTTCCGATTCCCGCTGGCATGAATCCGAGCGTGAATACTGATTTCGTATGCTAGTTGTCGCGTCATTGATAACATCGCTGCTTTGCCGACTGGCGGGGCGGGTGGTTTCGACTGGCCGCGTCAGCTTGTTTAAGCTGGGCGGCAGGAATCCAGACGGGCCGGGCAGGCGGCGGCCGGTGAGCGTGGTAACCGGCGTGAAATCTCTAAAAAGGTCAAACGATAGGTCAGGGAAAATTCAGCCTGAACCGGCAGTAGTGTATATGAAAAAGAATGACTTAGAGAAAGATTCGGTGCGGCGGCTGAAGATCGACGACGGCGCGGACGGCCAGCGTCTGGACAATTTTCTGATGGCGCGGCTGAAGGGCGTGCCGAAAAGCCGCATCTACAAGCTGGTGCGCGGCGGCGAGGTGCGGATCAACGGCGGCCGGGTCGAGGTCGGCTATCGCCTGCAACTGGGCGACGAGGTGCGCATTCCGCCGGTGCGCGTGGCCGTGCCGGTCATCACGCCCGCCACCCACTTGCCGCAGGGCGGCCTCCGCCTGCTGCCGCACATCCTTTATCGCGACGACGCGCTGATCGCATTGAACAAGCCGGCCGGCATGGCGGTGCACGGCGGCAGCGGCATTTCGCGCGGGGTGATCGAGCAGATGCGGCTGGAACTGCCGGAATGCCGCTATATGGAACTGGTGCACCGGCTCGACCGCGAAACCTCGGGGGTGCTGCTGATCGCGCTGAAGCGGCGCGCCCTCACCGGGCTGCACGCGGCGATGCGCGACGGCAGGATCGAGAAACGCTACCTGACGCTGGTGGCCGGGCGTTGGCCGAACCCGGTGCAGCACGTCAAGCTGCCGCTGCACAAGCGGGTCACCGACGACGGCGAAAAGCGCGTCACGGTGCGCGACGCGGGCCAGACCGCGCACACCATCTTCCGCCGCCTGCAAAGCTTTTCCGATTTCACCTTGCTGGAAGCGGAACTGAAGACCGGGCGCACCCATCAGATTCGCGTGCACACCTCGCATCTGGGGTTTCCGATCGCCGGGGACGACAAGTACGGCGATTTCGAACTCAACAAGCGGCTGATGAAGCAGGGGCTGAAACGCATGTTCCTGCATGCCGCCAAGCTGGTATTCGAGCATCCCGTTTCGGGTGAGCGCATGCAGATTGAGGCGCCGCTGCCCGATGATTTGACTTCTTTTCTGGATACCTTGAATGCGCCATGATCAACAAACCCAGGCAATTTGACCTGCTGATTTTCGACTGGGACGGCACCCTGATGGACTCCGCCGGGGTGATCGTCGATTCGATCCAGCGCGCCTGCGAGGACATCGGACTGGCTGCGCCGAGCGATCGCGCGTCGCGCCAGATCATCGGTCTGGGCCTCACGCAGGCGCTGCAGACGCTGTTGCCGGATTTGCCGGCCGACGCCTATCCGCGCCTGGTCGAACGCTACCGCCATCACTATCTGGGCCGCGACGACCGGATTCCGCTGTTCGCCGGCGTGGCCAGCGGCATCCGCGATTTGCACGCGAGTGGCTTTCAATTGGCGGTAGCCACAGGCAAAAGCCGCATCGGCCTCGAACGCGCGCTCGAAGCCAGCGGTCTCGGAACCTGGTTCGCCGCCACCCGCTGCGCCGACCAGACGCATTCCAAGCCGCACCCGGCGATGGTGCTTGAACTGATCGAGGAGCTGGACGCCGACCCCGGCCGCACGCTGGTGGTCGGCGACACCAGCCACGATCTCCTGATGGCGTCGAATGCCGGCGTCGCCAGCCTGGGCGTGACCTATGGCGCGCACGAGGCGGGCGACCTGCATCCGCATGCGCCGCTCGCGTTGATGGACAGTTTCGTCGAGGTATATGCATGGCTTTCCGCGAACGCCTGATCTGCAGCGCAAGCGAGCTCGTCGAACAGGGCCGCGGCGTACGTTTCGAACTGACCCGTTTCGGCCAGCCGCAGCAGGCCTTCGTGGTGCGTTACGACGGCGAGCCGCGCGCTTTCCTCAACCAGTGCGGCCACGTCCCGGTGGAACTCGACTGGCAGGAAGGCGAATTCTTCGACCACTCGCGGCTATACTTGGTCTGCTCCACGCACGGCGCGCTCTACCACCCGGCCAGCGGACACTGTATCGGCGGGCGTTGCGCCGGCCGCGGCCTGATCCCTGTCCCGGTCGTCGAACGCGACGGCCATGTGTATGTATTAGAAACAGCCTGATGGAAGAACAATGAGTGAACCCCCCCCCAATTGGGAACGTGAAGTCCTGGAAAAGCTGGCGCTATCGGCGATCCAGGAACAACGTCGCAGCCGCCACTGGAGCATCTTGTTCAAGACGCTGGGCTTCCTGTATCTGTTTATCGTGCTGTTCCTGGTGGCCGGCTGGTTCGGCCCGGACGGCGTCTCGATCAAGGAACACACTGCGCTGGTCGATTTGCAGGGCGAGATTGCAGCCGACAAGGCCAGCGCCGACGCGGTGATCAGCGGCCTGCAGAATGCGTTCGAGGACAAGAAGACCAGGGGCGTGATCCTGCGCATCAACAGTCCCGGCGGCAGCCCAGTGCAGGCCGGGCAGATTCACGACGAGATCAAGCGCCTGCGCGCCAAGTATCCGAAGATTCCGCTGTATGTCGTGGTCGACGACATCTGCGCCTCGGGCGGCTATTACGTCGCCGCCGCCGCTGACAGGATCTATGTCGACAAGGCCAGCATCGTTGGCTCCATCGGCGTGCTGATGGACGGCTTCGGTTTCACCCAGACCATGCAGAAACTCGGCGTCGAGCGCCGTCTGCTCACGGCCGGCGAAAACAAGGGCTTCCTCGATCCGTTCTCGCCCGTTGATCCCAGGCAGCAGGCGTATGCCAGGCAGATGCTCGCAGAAATCCACGACCAGTTCATCGGAGTCGTTCGACAGGGCCGCGGCACGCGCCTGAAGGAAACGCCCGAGATTTTCAGCGGCCTGGTATGGAGCGGCGAGAAAAGCATCCGGCTCGGCCTGGCCGATGCCCTCGGCAGTGTCGATTCGGTCGCACGCGACGTCATCAAGGCCGAAGACATCGTCGACTTCACCCAGCGCGAAGGCCTGGCCGAACGTCTCGCGGGACGTCTGGGGGCGACCATGGCCAAGGCGTGGATGCCATTCGGGAAAGCGGGCGTAGTCTTGCGGTGAACGACTACCGGCCAATCGCCTGCGCCGACCACGAGCGGCTGGAGTTCGCCGCGCTCACGCGGCAGTGGCTGGACGTGGAAATAACGAGGGGCGATCGTGTGGGCCGACAGCGGCTGTTGCCGCAGGATGTCTATACCCGGGAGGGCGCGGAATGGCTGCTTGCGGCAACCGAGTCGGGCGAGCAGTTGACATTGCGGCTCGACTGGCTGCGATTCTGATTGGCCCGCCCGTCAGTCGGGCTTGACCGTCAACATCACGCTGCCCTGATCGAGTTTCTGCAGGTAGCGTCCGATCGATTCAAACGTCGTCGTGACCGGCGTGCCATTATGGTCCGCAAGCGACACTTCTTTCACGAGCATCGAACCCAGCTTCAGCTTCAATGGGCTGATGTCGATCTTGTGCGGCTCGAAATGCGCCTGGATGTTGGCCTTGAGCACCTCGGGGTCGGTCGTTTGGTAGATCGCGGCGCTGACGACGTCGAGGACGAACTCGGTGCAGTTCTGTCGGCCCTGATTGTAGGGATTCGCAATCACCGAATAGTCGGATTCGTGCAGCGACGCGTAATCGGGCGAAGCAATCACTTTATGCAATTGCTGTTGCAGCTCCACCGAGGGCACGATGATGCCAGCCTCAAGCTCGACGACCTCGGCAAAAAAATCCACCGGGAAGTCCTGTACCAATTCGCTCTTGTCGGGGACGTTTTTCACCTGATACAAATTGTGGATGGCATAGCCGAACTGGCTGCGCCCGTCCTCGGTGGTGAGCTCGGAATACACCGCAAATGCGACGTGAGTAAAGCGAATTCCCGGCGGCAACTCGGCCGCCGGTCGTCCTATTCGGGCCAGAATGGCGACGCGCGCATCTTGCGCGGCCAGGGTCTGTTCGGGGGAGAAATTCCGCGTGGAGGCCGCGGCACGCGAACTGCCGCGCAAGCTCGCCGCATCCGCGGCGGGAGCGACAAGGAAGCGGCGGACCGATCGGGTCCGTAACCGGGTGTAGGGCATGAAATGCCTTTTGGTGGCCATCCTCTTCGAGCGATACGAAGGTCGTGCAATCGGTCCATGGACGCCTGTCCATGAACTGAATCCGGGAACGAATTCACTATTAAATCGTAGACCTAAATTCCGATCCCGAACACCACCAGCCGGTCCTTGACCGCGTCGGCATGTCCGCGCCAATCGATTGCGCTGCGGGTCTTGATCAACTGCGTCGGCAGCGTGAGATCGGCGCCGATGCTGATCGTGGTGTCGGGCGACAGGGCGGTGGCCAGGGCGTCCAGCAGGGCCGTGCTGCGGTAGGGCGTTTCGATGAACAGCTGGGTGGCCTGGTCGCGGCGCGCGGTTTTTTCCAGTTCGCGGATTTTCTGGCTGCGCTCCGGCTCCTTGGCGGGCAGGTAGCCGTGGAAGGCGAAGCGCTGCCCGCCGAGGCCCGAGGCCATCAACGCCAGCAGAATCGACGACGGACCGACCAGCGGAATGACGGGGATGCCATTCCGATGCGCGGCCTTGACCAGTTCGGCACCGGGATCCGCTACGGCCGGGCAGCCCGCTTCCGACAGCAGGCCGACGTCGTGCCCCGCCTGGAGGGGCGCCAGCAGCGATTCGATGGCGGCGGCCGGCGTGTGTTCGTTGAGTTCAGTGAGGTGCAGCGCCTGGATCGGTTGCGGGTGACCCATCGCCTTCAGGTGCGCGCGCGCCGTCTTGGCGCGTTCGACGACGAAGTGGTCGAGCCGGCGCGCGACAGCGAGCGTGTCCGGCGGCAGGCAGGCGTCCGGGTTGACCGGCCCCAGCGGAACCGGAATCAGGTAGAGGGTGCCGCTGGGCATATCACGACACCGTGGGCCAGGTCAGGACGTCGACGCCTTCATTGGCAAGCATCTCGGTCAGCGCCATCAGCGGCAGGCCGATCAGCGCGGTGGGATCGGGGCTGTCCATGCGTTCCATCAGGGCGATGCCGAGCGACTCGCTCTTGGCCGAGCCGGCGCAATCGTAGGGCGTTTCTTTTTCGAGATAGGCGGCGATCTGCGCGTCGCTGAGCGCGCGGATGTGGACGACGGTGGGCACGTCGCGCGTCTGGATGTGGCCGGTGCGGCTGTTCAGGAGCGTCAGCGCGGTGTGGAACACCATCGCGCGGCCCTGCATTTTCTTCAGTTGCGCGAAGGCGTTGTCGAAGTTGCCGGGCTTGCCGAGTTGCTCGCTGTCGAGCGTCAGCACCTGGTCGGAACCGACGATCAGCGCGTCGGGCCAGGTGGTGGTGGCCGCTTGCGCTTTCAGCACCGACAGGCGCAGGGCCGTGGCCGAAGGCGTCTCGCCCGGCAGCGGCGTTTCGTCGACATCGGGCGACAGGATTTCGAAAGGCAGGTGCAGGCGCGACAGCAGCTCGCGCCGGTAGCGCGAGGTGGAGGCAAGGACAAGTTTCATGCTGAAAGAAACCCTTGCACCACGGAGGCACGGAGGGCACAGAGGAAAAACAAGGCGTTGCAACACATGGATCCAATGACTTCCTCTGTGACTCCGTGCCTCTGTGGTGAGCGGTTGGGATTCATTCCGGCTGGATCTCGACCAGCGCCATGTCGGGCGTCACCGCGTCGCCTTTTTTCGCGAAGATGCTGATGACGACGCCGGCGATCGGTGCCTGCACCTCGTTTTCCATTTTCATCGCCTCGATCACCAGCACGCCGTCGCCGGCCTTGACCGTCTGGCCGACGCTCACCAGCACGTCGACGATGGTGCCGGGCATGGCGGCGGTGACGTGGCCCGGATGCGAGGCGCGCGGCTTCTGCCCGGCCGCGTTCGTGGTGGCGGCAGTTTTGCGCGGTGTGCTGTTGCTGCCGGACACTGCGACCTCGTTCAGCGGTTCGACCAGGACTTCTTCCGAGACGCCGTCGATCGACACGAAATAGGGTCGCTGGGCGGCGTCGCTGCGGCCGCTGCCGGAGAGCCGGATGTGGTAGGTCTCGCCGTGCAGCGTGATCTTGAATTCGTCGGCGGCATAACGCGGCGCACTGTCCTGCTGCGACGCGCCCGGCGGCAACAGCGGCTCGGGTTTGAGGCTGCCGGCCGCGCGTTCCTGCAGCCAGGTCTTGCCGATCTCGGGGAACATGGCGTAGGTCAGCACGTCCTCGTCGGACTTGGCCAGCCCCTCGATCTCGCCGCGCAGCTTGTCGAGTTCGTCGCCCAGCAGGTCGGCCGGGCGGCAGGTGGTGAGGTCGAGGTCGCCGACGGCGAGCTTGCGCACTTCCTCGTTGACGTGGCCGGGCGCGCAGCCGTAGCGGCCCTGCAGGTAGAGCTTCACCTCATTGGTGACCGATTTGTAGCGCATGCTGGTCAGCACGTTGAGCGCGGCCTGGGTGCCGACGATCTGCGAGGTGGGCGTCACCAGCGGCGGGTAACCGAGGTCTTCGCGCACGCGCGGAATTTCCTCGAGCACGGCGTCCATCCGGTCGAGTGCGCCTTGCTCCTTCAGCTGGTTGGCAAGGTTGGAAATCATCCCGCCGGGAACCTGGTTGATCAGCACGCGGGTGTCGGTGCCGGTGAAGGCCGACTCGAACTGCCAGTATTTCTTGCGCACTTCCTTGAAGTAGGCCGAGATTTCCTCGATCAGCGGCAGCGACAGCCCGGTGTCGTATTCGGTGCCGGCCAGCGCGGCGACCAGGCTCTGCGTGGTGGGATGGCTGGCGCCTTCGGCAAACGCGCCGACGCAGGTGTCGATGAGGGTCGCGCCGGCCTCCACCGCTTTCAGGTGCGTCATGTGCGCGAGGCCCGAGGTGGCGTGGCTGTGGGTATGGATGGGCAGATCGGTCGCCTTGCGGATCGCCTGCACCAGTTCGAATGCGGTATAGGGGGTGAGTAGGCCCGCCATGTCCTTGATCGCAATGGTGTCGCAGCCCATCTCGGCGAGGCCCTGGGCGAGTTTGACGAAATGCGGGACGTCATGCACCGGGCTGGTGGTGTAGCTGATCGCGCCTTCGGCGTGCTTGCCCGCGGCTTTCACCGCTTCGATCGAGACCTTGAGATTGCGCAGGTCGTTCATCGCGTCGAACACGCGGAACACGTCGACGCCGTTATCGGCGGATTTCTGCACGAAGGCGCGCACCACGTCGTCGGAGTAGTTGCGGTAACCCAGCAG
>DASVPF010000179.1:0-6407 GCA_036382965.1 Thiobacillus sp. | reverse complement strand
CGGCATCTCCGTCAGCGAACAGGCGAGATCGGGAAACGTGCCGTTGATGCGGAAGTGCAATTGCCCGCTGCCGAACGCCAGCGTCAAACCCTGCTGCATGCCCGCGACCATCGCGCAACAGAACGCGTCGTCCCACCAGGCGTCAAACAGCACGCCGACGCGGGCGCGCCGCCGCACCCTGGCCAGCGTGGCATGCGCGAGCGCGTTGACGCGGGCTTCGTCGTCGTCCTCCCACGCCAGCGCCAGCGGAATCGCGTAGCGGTCCGTGCTGCCGTCGACGAGGATGGCCACCATCGTCGCCAGCAGCCAGTCGCCGCTGTCCACCGACCATTCCTGCATCTCGCCGAACGCGAATTTCTCGACCTCCGCATCCGCGTGCGCGAACCAGGGCTGGGAACGGAAGTAATGCGGAACGATCTGTCGCTCGAGCTGGTCGCGCGCGCGACGCACCATCAGCTGATTCATGCCTTCGCCATCCTCGCGGGCAAACAGGGTGCGCCATCCCGTCTCCACCAGCACCAGCACCGGCAGATCCGGCCGCACCGGCCGTTCCTCGTGCCAGGCCGGCGCCGCGACATCGGCGGCCAGGCGGAAGGCATAGAAGCCATGCTCGCCGAGGGTGAGCAGATACGGCAGTTCGCCGATCGGCGGGAAGCGGCTGCGGCCCATCAGTTCCACCGGCACCCGCTGCTTGAACGCGGACAGGTCCAGCTCCACGGCCTGCGGCGCGCGCGACAGGTTGGCGACGCACAGGAGGGCCTCGCCCTCGTGCTCGCGCAGATAGGCGAGGATCTTGCGGTTGCCGGGGCGCAGAAAATGCAGCGTGCCGCGGCCGAACGCCCGGTTCGACTTGCGCATCGCGATCAATCGCCGCGTCCAGTTGAGCAGCGACGCGGGATTGCGATGCTGCGCCTCGACGTTCACCGCGGCGTAGCCATAGACCATATCGTCGATGAGGGGCAGGAACAGGCGTTTCGCGGCCGCCTTCGAGAAACCGCCGTTGACGCCGCCGCTCCATTGCATCGGCGTGCGCACGCCGTTGCGGTCGCCGAGCAGGAGGTTGTCGCCCATGCCGATCTCGTCGCCGTAGTAGAGAATCGGCGAACCCGAAAGCGTCATCAGCAGCAGATGCATCAGTTCGATGCAGTGACGGTCGTTGTCCAAGAGCGGCGCGAGGCGGCGGCGGATGCCGAGGTTGAGGCGCGCCTGCACGTCGCTGGCATAGATCTGGTACAGATAGTCGCGCTCGCGGTCGGTGACCATCTCCAGCGTCAGCTCGTCGTGGTTGCGCAGAAACATCGCCCACTGACAGGTGTCCGGAATGTCCGGCGTCTGTTCCATGATCTCGACGATCGGATGGCGGTCCTCCTGCGCGATCGCCATGTACATGCGCGGCATCAGGGGAAAGTGATAGGCCATGTGGCATTCGTCGCCGTCGCCGAAATACTCGCGCACGTCCTCCGGCCACTGGTTCGCTTCCGCCAGGAACATGCGGCCGCGGTAGTGACGGTCGAGCTCGGCGCGCATGTGCCGGATCACCGCATGCGTCTCCGGCAGGTTTTCGTTGTGCGTGCCCTCGCGTTCGCACAGGTAGGGCACCGCATCCAGCCGCATGCCGTCCACCCCGGCGTCGAACCAGAAGCGCATCGTGCGCATCATCGCCCTGACCACGTGCGGATTGTCGAAGTTGAGGTCCGGCTGGTGCGAAAAGAAACGATGCCAGTAATAGGCCTCTGCAACGTCGTCCCAGGCCCAGTTGGATTTTTCCGTGTCGTTGAAAATGATCCGCGTGCCGGCGTAGCGGGTGTCGCTCGCGCTCCATACATAGTAGTCGCGCTTGCTCGATCCCGACGGCGACTGCCGCGCGGCCTGGAACCAGGGGTGCTGATCCGACGTGTGGTTGATCACCAGTTCGGTGATCACGCGCAGACCGCGGCGATGCGCTTCCTCGATGAACGTGCGGAAGTCCGCCATCGTGCCGAGGGCAGGATGGACGCGGTGATAGTCGGCGATGTCGTAGCCGTCGTCGCGCCCCGGCGACGGATAGAACGGCAGCAGCCAGAGCGTATTCACGCCCAGATCCTTCAGGTAGTCGAGCTTGGCGATCAGGCCGCGAAAATCGCCCACGCCATCGCCGTTGCCGTCGAAAAATGCCTTGACGTGCAACTCGTAGATGATGGCGTCCTTGTACCACAGCGGATCGTCTTCTGTTGCCATAGGCGCTTTCGTTCTGCACGGGAATGCAAGACATCCGTCCATCCAACGCGACGCTTTTAAGAATAGATGGTGCGAAACAAAGTGCGCGGTGGCGTGCGGACAGTTCAGCCCAGGCCCACCCCGCGAGCGCGAAATAGACGCTTATTCAGGTTCGCCATTCAACCGGGATCTTGCTACCCTGAGGCTAGGCGTATTGTTCACCCACCTGTGCAGGAGGTTCGATGGCCGCACTCACCCTGTCCCAGCTCGATCAGCTCGGCAAAAAACTGAACGCGCAATACAAGACCCTGTTGAGCGAGGTACGCGGCGAGCTGGAAAACTCGGGCGGCCAGCATCGCATCGACCTGCTCAACAGCGAACCCGGCGACGTCGGTGACGAGTCGCTGGCCGACGCACTCGCGGACTTCAACGCGGAGCGGCTGAACCGCCACATCCAGGGTCTGCGCGACATCGAGGCAGCCCTCCAGCGCATCAAGGACGGGGACTACGGCACCTGCATCGACTGCGGGGACGACATCGGCTTGACCCGCCTGCAGGCCTATCCGACCGCCAAACGCTGTATCGTGTGCCAGGAAAAGCGCGAGCGGGAATATGCCCAGGAAGGGCATCCGAAAATGTAGCGCGTTTTTTTATCACGAACGAGGAAAGCCACCATGCAAACGCCGCTTCAGATCACCTATCGCGACCTCCCCCATACCGATGCCCTCGATACCCACATCCGTGACAAGGCCCGGAAGCTGGAGCAGTTCTTTCCCGGTCTGATCGCTTGCCGCGTGGTGGTCGAGCAATCCGGCAGGCATCAGCAACACGGCAATCCTTACAAAATCCACATCGACGTGACCGTGCCCGGCTCGGAGATCGTGGTCGACCGTAAGGAAAACGAGGACGTCTACGTCGCGCTGCGCGATGCCTTCGATGCCGCCAAGCGGCAGCTGGACGATTATGTGCAGCAACTGTGAACCCGGCTGAGCCCGCGCGCGTGACCGCATGAACGCAAAAATCCAAGCGGCGCACGACCCGGCCGAGCTGATCCAGAGCCTGCACGACCCCGCCTGCTACGACCATGCGGCCGGCCCGGTGCGGGTGATCGAGACCCACATCTCCTGGATTCTGCTCACCGGCGAATTCGCCTACAAGATCAAGAAGCCGCTCGACCTCGGCTTCCTCGATTTCAGCACCCTCAGCCAGCGCCTGCACGCCTGCTGCGATGAAGTGCAGCTCAACCGACGGCTCGCGCCCGATATCTATCTCGACGTCGTTCCCATCACCGGAACGCCCGCCGCGCCGCGCATCAACGGCAGCGGCGAGGCATTCGAGTACGCGGTGAAGATGCGCCAGTTCCCGCCCGAGGCCACGCTCGACCGGCTGGACGCGCAAGGCCGGCTGACGGCGCGGCAGATCGAGTGCATCGCCACCACCCTCGCCCGCTTCCATCTCGACGCCTGCGCGCGCGCCAGGGAAGACAGTCCCTGGGGCAGCCCGGAAAGAATCTGGCAGCCGGTGGCGCAGAACTTTGCCCAGATCGCGCCGCGCCTCGACGATGCAGCCGACCGCGCGCAACTCGATACCCTGCTGCGCTGGAGCGAAACCGAGCACGCGCGTCTGGTGCCGCGGATGGCCTTGCGCAAGCGCGACGGCTTCGTGCGCGAATGCCACGGCGACCTGCATCTCGGCAATATGGCCTGGGTGGACGACACGCTGCTGGTGTTCGACTGCATCGAATTCAATCCCGAACTGCGCTGGATCGACATCCAGTCCGAGGTCGCCTTCTGCTACATGGATTTATTGCAACGCGGCCACGCGGACTGGGCCTGGCTCTTCCTCAACCGCTGGCTGGAAGCGACGGGCGACCATGCGGGGCTCGCGCTCTTGCGCTATTACGCGGTGTACCGCGCGCTGGTGCGCGCCAAGGTGAGCGCCATTCGCAGCGCGCAGGCTGCCGGCTCCGAACGCGACGCCGCGCGCGCCGAGCTTCGTACGCTGCTGAAGCTGGCCACGACGCTGACCTGGATCGCGCCGCCGCGGCTCGACATCACCCACGGCCTGTCCGGCTCCGGCAAGACCACCGTCACTGAAAGATTGATGCAGGCGCCGGGAGCGATCCGCCTGCGCTCCGACGTCGAACGCAAACGCCTCGCCGGGCTCGACGCCCTGGCGAAGAGCGGCTCCGGCGTCGGACAGAATCTATACGCGGCCGACGCCACCCGCCGCACCTATGCGCACCTGGCCCGGCTGGCGGGAGACCTCCTCGACGCCGGCTGGCCGGTGATCGTCGACGCCACCTTCACCGCGCGCTGGCAGCGCGACCTCGTGCGCGGGCAGGCGCAGTCGCGCGGCGCGGCATTTCGCATTCTCGATTTTCCGGTTCCCGTCGCCACCCTGCGCGCGCGCATCGTCCAGCGATCACGCGCAGGCAACGACGCCTCGGAAGCCGACCTCGCCGTGCTGCAGCATCAGCTCGACACCGGGGAGCCGCTCGCGGCCGACGAGCAGGCGGACATCATCGTTTCTCTTCAGGACGCCTGAGCAGCAGCGAAGGATTGTCCTTGACCTTTTCCGTCAATCCGCCGACGCTCTTCACGACTTTACTGGCCTGATCCTCGATGGCCGAGAATTTCTCGACCAGCTTCGGCAACTCGTCGAGCACGGCCTTGAAACCGGTTTTCTCCGTTGGAATTTCGGGGATCGTGCCCGCGGGCGTAGCCGCGAGCAGAAGCCGCGCCGCCGGGTCGCCGCCGCTCAACTCGATATTGACGACCCCGGTGATGCCTTTCAGCACGAGGCTGGCCCGGGTATCGGTCTTGACCGGCGTCTCCTTGCGCAACCTCACCTCCACCAGCACCCGACGCGTATCGTCGGGGTCGACGCGCATCGACTTGACCGTGCCGACATCGACGCCCTGGAACGTCACCGGGTCGCCGACCGTAAGACCGCTGACCGACTCGGAAAACCGGATGCGATACAGCACATCGTCGTGGCGCCCCGGACTTCCCAGCCACACCGCGAAGAAGGCGGCGGCAACGGAGAGCACGATGATGAACAGCCCTTCGAAGAAATAGTGCTTATCGGTTTCCATGGCCTGTCTTCCTTGCTTTCATTGCGCCTTCCGCGCGCGGCCCGTGGAAAAATTCGTGGATCCACGGATGCACCGACTTCACCAGCCTGTCTGCCGTATCGACGACGACGTTCCTGTCGACCAGCACGGCGATGCGGCTGCACACCGTGAACAGCGTCGTCAGATCGTGCGTGACGATGACGATGGTGATGCCGAGGCTCTGGTTGAGTTGCTGAATCAAGGCGTCGATGCCGCTCGCGGCGATCGGGTCGAGATCGGACGTCGGCTCGTCGAGAAAAAGTATCCGCGGGTCGAGCGCGAGCGCCCGTGCGAACGCGGCACGCTTCACCATGCCGCCGGAAAGCGCGGCGGGCAGCTTGATGCCGCTGTCCGACGGCAAGCCGGCCAGCGCCAGTTTCGCCACCGCCAGCCGTTCCTGTTCCTCGGGCGGCAGCGTCGTGTGTTCGCGCATCGGCAGCATGACGTTCTGCGCCACCGTCAGCGAAGAAAACAGGGCGCCCTGCTGGAACAGCACGCCGATGAGCGCGGCCTTCTCGGCCGCGCCGATGGATTCGATCGTCCGGCCGTTGAAGCGGACTTCCCCGGCGTTCGGCCGGTGCAGGCCGGTGAGGGTCTTGAGCAGCACCGACTTGCCGGACCCCGACCCGCCGGCGATGCCGATGATCTCGCCGGGCACGATGTCGAGGTCGAGCTTGTCGTGCAGCACCTGTGTGCCGAAGCGGTTGACGATGCCGCGCGCCGACAGGATAGGTTCGGGATGTGCCTGGGCCCGGCGGTTCATAAGCCAAGACGCTCGAACAGGATGGAGAAGAGCGCATCGAGCGCGATCACCAGGAAGATCGATTTCACCACGGCGCGGGTGGTCTCCCGGCCGACGCTCTCCGCGGAGCCGCTCACCCTGAGCCCGTGCATGCAGCTGACGACGGCAATGAAGAACGCGAAGATCGGCGCCTTGAACAGGCCGACGAAAAGATCGCTGCCGTCGACCCACCACCAACAACGATCACGTCAAAGTCGCGCCGCTGGTCACCGATTGTCACCGCGGCGCTATCGAGGGCCTCCTGCAACGTATTGCAGAGATACCGGCCCATATTGTCGAGAGTGAACGTCGTGG
>DASVPF010000178.1:0-2447 GCA_036382965.1 Thiobacillus sp. | reverse complement strand
AGCAAATGTCCAAGGAACAATCGTCTCCCGCTGCCAAGTAAGTCCTGGGATGGGATGTCCCATCCCGGCGGAGGCGTTATGCCGATATTCGATTCAGGCTTCATGGGTTGGGGATGCTGTGGATGGGCTTGTGGTGGATCTTGCCCATCCTCGCCGTCGTCGCGCTGGCAGCGTTGATGATGCGCACGAACAGCCGCGGGCCGGACAAGACTGCGCTCGATATTCTCAAGGAGCGCTACGCGCGCGGCGAGATCGACAAGGCCGAGTTCGAACAGAAGCGGCACGATCTGGAAGCTTAGGAAAGTAGCAAGTATGACGAGCCTGTCCTGAGCCAAGCCGAAAGGACTCAGGACAAACGGCAGAATTCGGCGGCGGCGATCCCTTTACCCGCATCACGCCCCGCTTCGAACAAGAACAATTTATGCCGGGCAAAAAAATCTTGAATAGACAGACGGGGTTGCGAGGAACAGGATTTGTCTCACCCGGCTGCACGCGCATGGAGCGTGCAGCCGTTCAAAACCAATGCCAGGAGACTCGCCATGACCTATACCCGTTTGCCCACCAGCCATCTCGATAAATACGCCGGCCTGCTGCGTCCCGCCTGCGTATTGCCCGATCGGGTGGGACTGGAGAACCCGGCGCTCGACGTCATGACCGATTTCCGCCGCCTCACCGCCTTCATCGCCACCCCCGGCGACACCATCCAGCAGGCGGAACAGCGCATGTTCCGCCGCAAGGTGCGCCTGCTGTTCGTCATGGACGCCCACGACCGGGTGGCCGGGCTGGTCACCAGCACCGACATTCACGGCGAGAAGCCCCTGCAAGTGGTGCAGAGCCGCGGCATCCGCCGCGACGAAGTGCTGGTGGCCGATATCATGACTCCGGTGGACCGGCTGGAAGCGGTCGACTTCGACGACATCGCCCACGCCCGCGTCGGCCACGTGCTGGAAACGCTCAAGTCGCGCGGCCGCCAGCACGCGCTGGTGATCGAAAACGCGAACGGTCAGCAAATGGTGCGCGGCCTGCTGTCCCTGTCGCAGCTCTGCAAGCAACTCGGCGTCAACGTCGAGACCACCGAGGTGGCCCACACCTTCACCGAAATCGAGCAGCAGCTGGCGCACGCCTGAGCCGCCGGATCGCCACACCTGCTACCCGGCAGGTGCGGTGGAGGCTGCGCGTTGGTGTGCCTGTGGTTTTGAACGCGCTCCCGCATTCATTCTGCAAAGCCGGCGTTTCAAGCCGAACTCAGGCCATAACCCACGCAACACCCAAGGTTTTACCGCGCGGCGTCTTGTGCTCAAATCCCGAACTTCCGGTCGTGTCGGAGTACGCACCGGCGGAGCGAGACCGCACATCACGATAACAAGCCCATGAATATTTCCGTCAGCGAACTGATCGTCCGGTATCTGGAGCGTTTGGGCATCGACCACATTTTCGGCATGCCGGGCGCGCACGTGCTGCCGATCTACGACCGCCTGCACGATTCGAAAGTGAAGAGCGTGCTGGTGAAGCACGAGCAGGGGGCGGCGTTCATGGCGGGCGGCTATGCGCGGATGGCGCATCGCCCCGCCGCCTGCATCGCCACGGCGGGGCCCGGCGCGACCAATCTCATCACCGGCATCGCCAATGCCTACGCCGAACGGCTGCCGGTGCTGGCGATCACCGGCGAGACCTCGACCTATATCTTTGGCAAGGGCGGCCTGCAGGACAGCTCGGGCGAAGGCGGCGCCATCGACCAGGGCGCGCTGTTTGCCAGCATCACCCGCTACCACAAGCTCGTCGAGCGCACCGACTATCTGGGCCAGGTGCTGAACCAGGCGACGCAGGCGCTGCTCGGGCGCGAACCGGGGCCGGTGCTGCTGTCGATCCCCTACAACGTGCAGAAGGAAACCGTCGACGACAGCGTGCTCGATCAGCTTCATTTTTCCGCCGCGGCCGCGCTTCGTCACACGACGCCGGCCTCCGATCTCGCCGACCTGCTGCGCGCCGCGCGCTATCCCGTCATCGTCGCCGGCCACGGTTGCATCCGGGCCGGCGCGCGCGACGTCGTCGCCGCGCTGTCCGAACGCTTCAACATCCCGGTCACCACCAGCCTGAAGGCCAAGGGCGTGGTCGCGGAAGGCACGCCGCTGTCGCTCGGCTGCCTCGGCGTCACGTCCAACGGCGATGCCTACCGCTACCTCGTCGACCACGCCGACCTGCTGGTGTTTCTCGGCGCCGGCTTCAACGAACGTACCAGCTATCTGTGGGATGCGAAGCTCCTGGCCGGCAAGAAAATCGCCCAGGTCGACCGCGACGGCACGCAGCTCGGCCGCGTGTTCCAGCCGGACGTGGCGATCTGCGGCGACATCCGCGCGGTGATGGACGAGGTGTTCGCCGCGCTGGAAGCCGACGGCACGCCGCCCAAGGCCCGCGACCGGCTGGACGGCCACCGCGCGGCGACGCCG
>DASVPF010000177.1:0-1706 GCA_036382965.1 Thiobacillus sp. | reverse complement strand
GACGTGAACCTCGGCACGGGCGAACTCAACGGCAAGATCGACAGAATCCTGGTGAGGGAAGGGGAGCGGGTGGAGAAAGGGCAGACGGTCGCCGTCTTGCAGAACGGGGATATTCAGGCGAGCGTGCAGTCGGCGGAACAGGGCCTGCGGGTGGCGCAATCCAGGCTGGAAGAAGTCGCGTCCGGCGCGCGCAAGGAAGAAATCCTGGCGGCGGCGGCGGTGCTAGAAGGCGCGACCGCGGATCGGGACGAGGCCCGGCAGCAACTCGAGCGCTACCAGGCGCTGCGCAGCCAGGGCATGGTGTCGCAGGCGAGTCTCGACGAGCGGCAAAGGCTGTTCCTGGCGGCGCAGGCGAAAGCCGAGGTCGCTCGACAACAGAAGAAGCTTCTGGACGCCGGGCCCAGGCCGGAGACGGTGGCGCTTTACCGGAAGCAGGTCGGCCTGGCCCGGGCGGAACTGGACACCGCGCGGCAGCGTCTCGACAAGACCCTCATCCGTTCGCCCATCGCGGGCACCGTCATCCAGCGCTATCTCGACGACGGCGAAGGCGTCACGCCGGAAACCCCGATCATGGCCATCGCCAACCTGGACAAGGTCTGGGTCAACGCCGAAATCGACGAGACGGACATCGGCAGAATCCACCTGGGCGACCCAGTGGAGATCACGTCCGAGGCCTATCGGGGCCGCATTTTCCCCGGACGCGTGCAGCAAATCGGCGACTACTCGGGCGCGCGGAAAATCAGCCCGAGCAACCCCGCGGTGAACCTGGGACTGAAAGTGGTGCGGGTCAAGATCGCCTTCCTCGAAACCAGTCCCTTCAAACTGGGCATGGCGGTGGATGTCAGGGTCCGCCCGCGAACGCGGTAGCGGGGGATGAACCGTTCAATCCCATGATTCGCCGCTTCATCCGATTGGAACGGCCCTGACGATATCGGTCACATAGATCCATCCTGCCTCGGTCTGTCCGGTATGGGCGGTGCGCCCGATGATCTCCACCAGTTCGTCCACCCGATGGTCTTCGCAGATCAGTTCCAGCTTCGATTCGTTGATCACCGCTTCGGCAAGCTCGAGCGAATAATGCTGCTCGCTGGCGTCCACCGCCTTCAAGAGGCTTTGCACCGGAATGACATTGAGGTTGCGGCAGCCGGCACTCGTATCGCACTGGCCCGAATCCTTCAGCGCACGGATGACGTCGGCGATGCGGTGCTTGTGAATATAAGCCTTGATTTCCTTCATGCGTTTTCTCCTGTTAGGTGAGTGCGTGCGGCCGGTTCAGGCCGCACGTTTCCGGTTTACTTCGCCAGTTTGCGTTCGCGCCGTTGTTCCACCCATTCGTACATCAACGGCAACAGCAGCAGGGTCAACGCAGTGGAGGTGAACAGGCCGCCCACCACCACGGTCGCCAGCGGACGCTGGGTTTCCGCCCCTACGCCGGTCGAGAGCAGCATCGGCACCAGGCCGAAGATGGCGATGGACGCCGTCATCAATACCGGCCGCAGCCGCAGCGCCGCGCCTCGCCTCACTGCATCCCGGATCGACAGGCCCTGGCGCCGCTGGTCGTTGAGGAAGGACACCAGAACGATCCCATTGAGCATCGCCACGCCGAACACGGCGATGAAGCCGATGGCCGAGGGCACCGACAGGTACTGTCCGGTGACGGCGAGCCCGACCACGCCGCCGATGGTGGCGAAGGGCACGTTGGCGAT
>DASVPF010000176.1:0-3052 GCA_036382965.1 Thiobacillus sp. | reverse complement strand
CGTTTTCAGCGCAGCATCGTATTGCTTCAGATCGAGCTCTACCCCGGCCAGTCGCAAATGCGCCAGATCCTTGACCGCCGGCTCCTTGCTGTTGGCGGCAGTCCATTCCAGCTGGGCCTGCGCGCTTTTCAAGTCCTTGTTCAAGGCGTTCAGCTTGGCCAGCAGCAGCGCCGCCCGCGGCGCGTAGGCCGTGCCCTTGTAGTGGTCGATCAGCATGCCGCCGGCCTCGCGCGCGCCCTTGACGTCGTTGGCCGCCAGCGACTGGGTGAGTTTCTCGTACACGGCGGCCGCTTCCAGACTCTGCGTCAGCGTGCGGGTCTGCCAGTAGCGCCAGCCCGCTGTGGCCGCGAGCACCACCGCAAGGCCGATCATCGCCGTGTTGCCCCAGCGTTTCCACCAGGCCTTCAGTTCGTCCAGCCGTTCCTGTTCGTCGAGATCGTCGGTTGCCATGTTGATTTATGCCTTCTTCAGATATTCAATTGCCCGCGCCACCTCGACGCGGGTCTGTTCTGCCGTGTCGCGCAGCGGTTTCAGCGTCACCTGCCGCACCGCGGCCTCGTCGTCGCCGATGATCACCGCATAGCGCGCGCGGCTGGCATCGGCCTTTTTCATCTGCGACTTGAAGCTGCCGCCGCCGCAATGCAGCACGGCGGCGAGCCCCGCGCCACGCAGTGTACCTGCAACCTGCCAGGCGAAGGCCTGCGCGGCTTCACCGGCGTGGACGATGAAGGCATCCGGAACCGGCGTCGCGATGCGCCGTCCGCCTGCTTCGATCAGCGCCAGCAGCCGCTCGATGCCCATGGCAAATCCGGCGGCCGGCGCCGGCTTGCCGCCCAGTTGTTCGACCAGGCCGTCGTAGCGCCCGCCTGCGCACACCGTGCCCTGCGCGCCGAGCTGGTCGGTCACCCATTCGAACACGGTGCGGTTGTAGTAATCCAGCCCGCGCACCAGACGCGAATTGATCTCGAAGGCGATGCCGTTGGCGCGCAACAGCGTCTGCACGGCGTCGAAGTGCGCCAGCGCCTCGTCCTCGAGCTCGTCCATCAGCTTGGGTGCAGCATCGTTCAGCGCCTGCATCGCCGGGTTCTTGCTGTCGAGGATGCGCAGCGGATTGCTGTGCAGGCGGCGCCTGGCGTCCTCGTCGAGCGCATCCCGGTGTGCCTCGAAATAGGCGATCAGTTTCTGGCGATGACGCTGCCGCGATTCGTGGTCGCCCAGGGTGTTGAGTTGCAGCGTCGGCGCGATGCCGAGTTCGCGCCAGAGGTCGGCGCACATCACGATCAGCTCGGCGTCGGTATCGGGCCCGGCAAAGCCGAGCGCCTCGACACCGACCTGATGGAACTGCCGGTAGCGGCCTTTTTGCGGGCGCTCGTGGCGGAACATCGGGCCGCTGTACCACAGGCGCTTGCCGCCGTCGTACAAGAGATTGTGCTGGATCACCGCACGCACGCTCGACGCCGTGCCTTCAGGGCGCAGCGTCAGCGATTCGCCGTTGAGCTCGTCGACGAAGGTGTACATCTCCTTCTCGACGATGTCGGTCACTTCGCCGATGGCGCGTTTGAACAGGCCGGTGTGTTCGAGGATGGGCGTGCGCATCTCGCGGTAGCCGTAGCGCCGCAGCCAGTCGCGCACGATCGTCTCGAAGCCCTGCCAGGTGTCGGTGACATCGGGCAGGCAGTCGTTCATGCCGCGCACGGATTGAATGTCGTTGCTCATGTTTTACAAAATTGTTTTTGTCCGCGAGGCGGATACATGTTGTTCAACTTCCGTACCGCCGCTGCACGTAGTCCTCGACGATCGCCTGGAAGTCCGCGGCAATCCGCTCGCCCTTCAGCGTCACGGTTTTTTCGCCGTCGACGTACACCGGCGCGACCGGCACTTCGCCGGTACCGGGCAGCGAGATGCCGATGTTGGCGTGCTTGGATTCGCCGGGTCCGTTGACCACGCAGCCCATCACCGCCACCTGCATGGATTCGACGCCGGGGTACTGGCTGCGCCACAGCGGCATCTGCTTGCGCAGATAGGCTTCGATGTCCTGCGCCAGTTCCTGGAACACGGTCGAGGTGGTGCGCCCGCAGCCGGGGCAGGCGGTGACCTGCGGGGTGAACGCGCGCAGGCCGAGCGCCTGCAGGATTTCCTGGCCGACGCGGACTTCCTGCGCGCGCTCGCCGCCCGGCTCGGGGGTCAAAGAAATCCGTATCGTGTCGCCGATGCCTTCCTGCAGCAGCACGGACAAGGCGGCAGTCGAGGCGACGATGCCCTTGCTGCCCATGCCGGCCTCGGTGAGCCCCAGGTGCAGCGGATAGTCGCACTGCAACGCCAAATCGCGGTAGACGAAAATCAGATCCTGCACCCGGCTCATCTTGCACGACAGGATGATCTTGTCGCCGCCCAAGCCCAGTTCCTCGGCCTTTTTCGCCGACTCAAGCGCGGAGGCCACCATCGCGCGGCGCATCACCCCCTCGGCGTCTTCCGGCTGCGCGAGACGCGCGTTGTCGTCCATCATGCGCACCGCCAGCGCCTGGTCGAGGCTGCCCCAGTTGACGCCGATGCGCACCGGTTTGTCGTAGCGGCATGCCGCCTCGATTAGGGTCGCAAACTGCTCGTCGCGCTTGTTGCCGCGTCCGATGTTGCCCGGGTTGATGCGCAGCTTGGCCAACGCCTCGGCGCATTCAGGCACCTGCGTCAAGAGCTTGTGGCCGTTGAAATGGAAGTCGCCGATCAGCGGCACGCGGCAGCCCAGCGCGTCGAGGCGCTCGCGGATGCGCGGCACCGCCGCGGCGGCTTCCAGCGTGTTGACGGTGAGGCGCACCAGCTCCGAGCCGGCGTCAGCCAGCGCCTGCACCTGGCGCACGGTGGCGGTGACATCGACGGTATCGGTGTTGGTCATCGACTGCACCACCACGGGCGCATCGCCGCCGACCAGCACGGAGCCGATCCGCACCTGGCGGCTGGGGCGACGGGCAATCTGAGACATCGATTCTTCCAGGGGGCTATTCTTCAAGCGTGAAGCGGGCAACCGTGCCATCGACAAAGGGCTTCAGGTCGATGG
>DASVPF010000175.1:0-2593 GCA_036382965.1 Thiobacillus sp. | reverse complement strand
AGGGCATCCAGTCTGGCGAGGATGTTGTGCTGACAGTCAGGCTGATTTCCGGTAAGCAGGTCAATGCAGGTGTTGGTGTCCAGCAGCCAGGCCATGCTTACCAGTCCCGCTGGTCGGGTTGCGCGGGTTGATTGCGTTCGAGTTCGCCCTTGAATTTACCCAGACAGGCACGAACATGCCGCCAGCGAGTTGATGACTTGGGCAGCAGCACGATCGTTTCGCCTTCGCGGCGGATTTCGATTTCGTCCTCGGTCAGACGGAGTTCCTTGGGCAGCCGCACGGCCTGGCTGTTTCCTTGCTTGAAGACTTTGGCGGTTTTCATGGGTCGTTCCGGTCGCTATTTGCCCGCAGCCTTGTTTAGCAAATCGAGGCCGCGCGCGGTCCTGCCCGCTCCCCGTTGGGTGCGCAGGCGGAATCGTGTTTCCGCATCGAATTCCGCCAGCAACAGCGTCGTCACTTCATCCAGCAAGCGATTGACGCTGGTGCCGCGGCTTTGTGCCAGGGCGCGCAGACGTTCATGTTTGTCGTTGGGCAGGCGTAGGGTTAATGCGCTCATGTTTTTAACTCCTTGAGAAAATCCTCGGGACTCACCACTCGCAGTTCGGGGAAGCGAAGTTCCATACGCGCGACATCGCGCAAATTCCGGGTCACCACGAAACGGGCGCCGCCCGCCACCGCCAGCTCCACCAGATGGTTATCGGCTTCATCCGGCAGGTTGGGGCGCCAGGCGAAGTAGATGCGCGTCCAGCTACAGGCCGCAAGGAATATATCCAGTAACTCGTCCCGTTCGGCAGCCCTCAGTCGGGAGGATTTGAACAATTCCGCTCGCCCCAGCACGTCTTCATATTCGGCAAACAGTGCCGCGCTCATCAGCGGCATGCATTCTCCGCGCAGGCAGGCCGCCACGATGCGATGCGATGCGCCCTGTCCCAGGCAGGCGCCAACAAAGATATTCGTGTCGATGACTACCCGCTGGATCATGCTGTTCATGGTAGCAGAAATGCCACCGCGTGGAATACGGCTGGTGAGTCGGGAGACTCACGGGATTGGTATGGCCGTGCCCTTCAGGTTGTAAGGGCGTTCATCGGCAAACCCGGATTCATGGCCTCCGCAGCAGCCACAACATCATCGGCACCCCGAGCAGCGCGGTCAGCACGCCCACCGGCAGTTCGCGCGGCTCGATCACGGTGCGCGCCAGCGCGTCGGCCAGCACCAGCAGGCTGCCGCCGGCGAGCGCGGCGGCGGGGAGCAGGACGCGGTGGCCGGCGAAGCCGAGCTTCCTCAGCGCGTGCGGCACCATCAGGCCGACGAAGCCGATGCTGCCGGCCTGCGCGACGACCAGCGAGGTGCAGGCGCCGGCCAGCGCAAACAGCATCCAGCGCGTAGGGGCGACGGCGACGCCGAGCGAGGCGGCTTTCAGCGGCGACAGCTGCAGCACGTCGAGCCGCCGCGACAGCGCGAGGGCGGCGGCCACCGCCAGCAGCAGCGCCGTCCACAGCATGAGGGTGTTGCTGGTCCACGCCAGATCGCCCATCAGGAAGAACAGCATGCCGGGCAGGCGCTCGGCCGGCGTCACCGAGAGCACCAGCGCGATCAGCGCGCCGAAGCCGGCCGCCAGCATCACGCCGGCGAGCAGCAGCGGCGTGTGGTCGCGCGCCAGCAGCCGGCCGCCGAGCGCGGCGGCGAGCAGAAGCGCCAGCAGGCTGCCGGCGAACGCCAGCGTCGACACCCACGGCCAGGCCAGCCCGGCCGCCATGCCGATCAGGGCGAGGAGCCCCGCGCCGCCGGAGACGCCGAGCAGGTAGGGCTCGGCGAGGGGATTGCGGAACAGCGTCTGCATCAGCGCGCCCGCCAGCGCCAGCAGGCCGCCGCAGGCGAAGGCCGCCGCAACGCGCGGGCCGCGCAGCTCGGTGAGAATCTGCATGGCCAGTTCGTGGTCGGCCGGCAGCGCGCCGGCCATCAGGGCGAGCGCGATCGCTGCGGGTGCGGCGAGGCCGAGCAGCAGCAGTTTGCGTGTCGTGGTCAGGGCGGGCCTTATTGTTTTTGGCCTTGGGGCTGTTGGCCTTCGACAGGCCTGTCCTGAGCGGCGCCGAAGGGCTCAGGCCGAACGGTGTTGGGTGTGGCGGCGGGCTCGGGCAGCAGGCTGACGTGCCGCATCACGATGGGCTCGTTCGGCACGTCGTCGTAGGGGCCGCGACTGCCGCGCGGCACGGCGACGATGGCGTCGACGACGTCCATGCCGCCGACCACCTGGCCGAACACGGCGTAGCCCCAGCCTTCGATGCTCTTGCCGCGATGGTTGAGCGCGTAGGTGTCGGCGACGTTGATGAAGAACTGCGAGGTCGCCGAATGCGGGTCGCCGGTGCGCGCCATCGCCAGCGTGCCGCGCAGATTCTTCAGGCCGTTGTCGGCCTCGTTCAGGATCGGCGCGCCGTGCGGTTTTTCGTTCAGGTCGGGCGTCATGCCGCCGCCCTGGATCATGAAGCCGGGGATGACGCGATGGAACACGGTGCCGTTGAAGTGGCCGCTGTCGACGTAGGCCAGGAAATTCTCGGAGGAGATCGGCGCCTCGGCGGTGAACAGCTCGACCGTG
>DASVPF010000174.1:0-9039 GCA_036382965.1 Thiobacillus sp. | reverse complement strand
CGGATTGCCGAGCTCAGATGCCTGGGGGACGAGTTCGCGGATCGTCGGCCGCGAGGTGCGATACAGGTAAAACAGCAGCGACACCAGGATGCCGAGGAAAATGCCTTTTTCCAGGTCGACCAGGGTACCGACGAACGTGATGGCGAGCACGATGCTCTCGCGCTTGTGGCGCTTGAGGATTTCGCCGATGTGGTGGAAGTCGATCAGGCCCCATGCCACGATGAACAGGATGGCCGCCATCGACGGCACCGGCAGGTAGGCCGCGAGCGGGGCGACGAGCAGCACGATCAGCAGCAGGAACACCGCCGACAGCGCGGCGGCCAGCGGTGTTTGGGCGCCCGAGGCGTAATTCACGCCACTGCGGTTGAACGAGCCGCTGGAGGCGTAGCTGGAGAAGAAGCTGCCGGCGATGTTGGAGAGTCCCTGGCCGATGAATTCCTGGTTGCTGTCGATGCTCTGGTCGGACTTGGTCGCGACCGAGCGCGCGATCGCCACCGCCTCGGTCAGCGCCAGTTCCTGCAATGCGCGGGTGGCGGCGTCGCCATAAGGCTGGTCCTTTTCCGGCGCGTCGATATCGGCCAGGCGGACTTTCAGGAAGGCGCGCGACGCCGGTGGGTACGCGTCGGGCCTGAACAGCACGGTATCGCCGTCGATCACCACGATGACGACCCCGCGCAGCGTCTCCGCCGCCGCGGGCACGGCGGCGGCCCATGCAAGCCACAGCCACAGCACGAGCCGGCGTTTCACCCGGCGAGCATCTCGGCGGCGTGCTGCCGCGTGGTCGGGGTGATCTTGAGGCCGCCCAGCATGCGCGCGACTTCCTCCACCCGCGCGTCCGCATCCAGCACTTCGATGCTGGACGAGACGAAGCCGCCGTTCGCCTGTTTGCTCACCCGCAAGTGCTGCGCACCGCGCGCGGCGACCTGCGGCAGGTGGGTGATGACCAAAACTTGCCGGCTCTTGCCGAGTTTCGCCAGCCGCCGCCCGACCGCCTCGGCCACGCTGCCGCCGATGCCGACGTCGACCTCGTCGAAGATCAGCGTCGGCACGCCCGCCACGCCCGACAGTGCGGTCTGGATCGCCAGGCTGATGCGCGACAGCTCGCCGCCCGACGCCACTTTGGCGAGGAGCCCCGACGGCAGGCCGGGATGGCTGGCCACCAGAAAGCCCACGTCTTCCAGCCCGTGCGCGCGCGGCTCGGCGACCGGCTGCAGAACGATATCGAGGTGCCCGCCGGCCAGCGCGAGTTCGTGCATCGCCGCCGTCACCTCTTTCGACAGCGCCGTGGCCGCCTTGCGGCGCAGCGCACCGAGCTGCTTCGCCTCGCCCTGGTAGTGCGCCCACGCGGCGTCCTCGGCCGCCTGCAGCACGTCGAGGTCGTCGCTGGCGGCAAGCTCCGCCAGGCGGGTCTCGAACTGTTGCAGCACGCCGGCCCGCGTGTCGGGCTGCACGCGATGCTTGCGCGCCAGCCGGTGCATGTCGGAGAGCCGCCGGTCGAGCTCGCCCAGCCGATCGGGATCGGGATTGAGATGGCCGACTTAGCGGCGCAGCGCGTGCACCGCCTCGGCGACATCGGCGCTGGCCGAGTTCAGCAGGGCGGCGGCATCCTTCAGGCTGTCGTCGACCGCCTGCATGGCGTCGAGGCGCGCGCCCATTTCGCCGAGCTGGCCGGACACCGCGCCCTCGCCCTCGTCCAGTCCCTCGATCAGCGCATGGCTGCCTTCCAGCAGCGTGGTGACGTGCGCCAGCCGCGCATGCTCGGTCTGGATCTCGTCCCAGCGCGCGAGGTCGTCGCCGAGCGCGCGCAGCTCCTCCACCGCCAGCGTCAAGCCTTCGCGTTCGATCTGGCGCGCCTGGCCATGGGTTGCGGCGTCCAGGCGCCGCTGGCGCGCGGCTTGCCAGGCGTGCCAGGCCGCGCTCACGGCGGCGGCCTGCGGCTGCGCGCCGGCATAGGCGTCGAGCACCTCGCGCTGCGCCGGCGGCCGCAGCAGCGCGTGATGCGCATGCTGGCCGTGGATGTCGAGCAGGAATTCGGCGGCCTCTTTCAATTGCGCCAGCGTCGCCGCGCTGCCGTTGACGAAGGCGCGCGAGCGGCCGCCGGCGTCGATCACGCGGCGCAGGATCAGCACGCCGTCGTCCGCCGCGAAGCCGGCTTCGTCGAGCCACGCCGCGAGTTGGGGAAAGCCGTCGATCATGAATTCGGCGGCGATCTCGGCGCGCGCCGCGCCCTGCCGCACCACCCCGCCCTCGGCGCGGTCGCCCAGCGCCAGCGCCAGCGCGTCGATCAGGATGGATTTGCCGGCGCCGGTCTCGCCGGTCAGCACGGTCAGCCCCGGCGCAAAATCGAGTTCGACCGATTCGACCAGCAGGTAATTGCGGATAGACAGATGAACGAGCATGAACTGCTCAGCTTGGGAAAAAACCGTTTAACCACAGAGACACAGAGGCACAGAGGAGAAGCGACAGTTTGTGATCGCGCCGGCCAACC
This sequence comes from Thiobacillus sp., assembly GCA_036382965.1. Classification (GTDB taxonomy): domain Bacteria; phylum Pseudomonadota; class Gammaproteobacteria; order Burkholderiales; family Thiobacillaceae; genus Thiobacillus. The sequence continues at coordinate 6,551 of DASVPF010000174.1, read as the reverse complement.
CCCAGTGCAGTCAAGTAAGAACACTGCATAAGATTTTTCTCCGTGCCTCTGTGCCTCTGTGGTGAAGGGTTTTCAGTTTCCCGCTTCAAAGTTTCTTGCCCCAGTGCAGCTTCTGCCGCAGGGTGTCGTAGTAACTGTAGGAATGCGGGTGCAGCAGGGTAACCGGGCGGCTGGCGCGGGTGATCCATACGTGGTCGCCGCTCGTCAGGTCGAAATGATGCTGGCCGTCGAAATGGACGCGCGCGTCGTCGGCATAGGTCAGGTGCAGCTCGATGCGCGAGTGGCTGCTGACCACGATGGGGCGCGCCGACAGCGTGTGCGGGCAGATCGGCACCAGCGCCACGGCTTCCAGCGTCGGATGCACGATGGGGCCGCCGGCCGACAACGCATAGGCGGTGGTGCCGGTCGGGCTGGTGACTACCAGGCCGTCGGCGCGCTGGCTGTAGACAAACTCGCTGTTGATGGCGATTTCCAGGTCGATCAGGCGGCCCGAGCCGCCCTTGCCCACCACCACATCGTTGAACGCAGTGGCCTCGAACACGCGCTCGCCGTTACGGCGGATCTGCCCGTTCAGCAGGATGCGTTCTTCCGCCACGTACTGGCCGCTGAGAATTTCGGCGATCGCGTCGAACATGTCATCGGCCGTGATGTCGGTGAGAAAGCCCAGCCGGCCCTGGTTGATACCGATCAGCGGTACGCCGTGCGGCGCCAGTTCGCGCGCGATCGACAGCATGGTGCCGTCGCCGCCGAGCACGACCACGGCATCGCTCTCGGTCGCCAGGTCGTGCAGATTGCGGGTGGGAAAACCCGTGATGCCGAAATGTTCCGCGGTCTGGCTGGCCAGCAGGACCGCATGCCCGCGCCCCCGCAGAAACTCTGCCAACGCACGCATGGACGCTTCAATGCCCTGATTATCGTATTTGCCGACGAGGCCGACGGTATGGAAAGGAGTTTGCATGAAGGGCGTTTATAAGAGCGTTAGGCGTTAGGCGTTAGGGGTTAGGGGTGAGGCGATGGTCGAGCTCAACGCCTCACGCCTCACGCCTATATAATCCAAACATGCTCACCGACCGTGCCCGCATCCTGCTGAAAACCCTGGTTGAACGCTACATCACCGATGGCGAGCCGGTGGGATCGCGCACCCTGTCGAAGCACGCCGGACTGGATCTGTCGCCGGCCAGTATCCGCAACATCATGGCCGACCTCGAGGAGATGGGCTTTGTCGCCAGCCCGCACACCTCGGCGGGACGGGTGCCGACGCCGCGCGGCTCCCGCTTCTTCGTCGACACGCTGCTGACGGTGCGTCCGCTGGCGCAGGTCGAAGTCAGCCAGGTCGCAAGCAGCCTGAGCTCGTCCGACCCGCAGCGGCTGATGACGGCGGCCTCCACACTGCTGTCCGACCTCAGCCAGTTTGCCGGACTGGTGATGACGCCACGCCGCAGTCCGGCGTTCCGCCAGATCGAATTCTTGAGCCTGTCGGACAAGCGCATCCTGCTCATCATCGTCACCATGGAAGGCGAGGTCGAGAACCGCGTCATCCTCGCCGAGCAGCCTTACAGCGCCGCCGCGCTCACCGAGGCGGCCAATTACTTCAACCAGAACTTTGCCGGCCAGCGCTTCGACCAGGTGCGCGCGAAGCTGCGCGACGAACTCGGCCGCATGCGCGACGACATCACGCGCCTGATGGCCGCCGCAGTGGACGCCGGCAGCCAGGCCCACGACGCCAGCCAGGAAAACGTGGTGGTGACCGGCAGCCGCAGACTGCTCGACGTCGAGGAGCTCTCCAGCAACATGGGCAATCTGCGCCGCCTGTTCGACGCCTTCGAGCAGAAGACCGGCCTCTTGCAGCTGCTCGACCAGTCGCGCACCGCCGCCGGGGTGCAGATCTTCATCGGCGGCGAATCCGAACTGCTGCCGCTCGACGAATGCAGCCTGGTCACCGCGCCCTATTCGGTCGACGGCCAGGTGGTCGGCACGCTCGGCGTCGTCGGCCCCACCCGCATGGCCTACGAACGCGTGGTGCCGATCGTCGACATCACCGCCAAACTGTTGTCGAGCGCGCTGTCGCACCATTGATGAAATATCTGAAAGAGCCAGAACACACCCACGGCCAGCCCGCCCGCACCGGCATCCTGCTGGTCAACCTCGGCACCCCCGACGCGCCCACGGCCCAAGCGCTGCGCGCCTACCTCAAGGAATTCCTGTCCGACCCGCGCGTGGTGGAAATTCCGCGCCTCGTGTGGTGGCCGATCCTCAACGGCATCATCCTCAACACCCGGCCGAAAAAATCGGCGGAGAAATACGCCGCGATCTGGACCGCCGACGGCTCGCCGCTCAAGCGCCACACCGAGAAACAGGCCAAGCTCTTGAAAGGCTGGCTGGGCGAAAGAATCGCCACGCCGTTCACGGTCGACTACGCGATGCGCTACGGCCAGCCGTCGATCGCCGACGCGCTGACACGCCTGCACGCCGCCGGCTGCGAACGCATCCTGATCCTGCCGGCCTATCCGCAATACGCGGCGTCGAGCACCGCCACCGCGTTCGACGCCGCGTTTACCTGGCTGCAACACACCCGCAACCAGCCGGCGCTGCGCACGGTCAAGCACTACCACGACCACCCCGCCTACATTCACGCGCTCGCCGCCAACATCCGCGACGCCTGGCAGATGCACGGCCGCCCCGACGTGCTGGTGATGAGTTTTCACGGCGTGCCGCGCTATACGCTGGACAAGGGCGACCCCTACCATTGCGAATGCCAGAAAACCGGCCGCCTGCTGACCGAGGCGCTCGGTCTCGACCCGCAGCAGGTTCGCCTCGGTTTCCAGTCGCGCTTCGGCCGTGCCGAATGGCTCAAGCCCTACACCGACAGGACACTGGCCGAGCTTGGCCGTGCCGGCGTGAAGCGGGTCGACGTGGTCGCGCCCGGCTTCACCGCCGACTGCCTGGAAACGCTGGAAGAGCTGGCGATGGAAGGTCGCGCCACGTTTCTCGCGGCCGGCGGCAAGGAATTCCGCTACATCCCCGCGCTCAACGAACATCCGCAATGGATCGACGCGCTCGGCCGCATCGCACTCGACAACCTGGGCGGCTGGGCCAGCGAAGCCTGGGATCGCGATGCCGACGAACAGGCACGGCAGGCCGGCAAGCACCGCGCGCTGGCCCTGGGCGCACGCAGCTGAAAGCGATCATTCGATACGGATGAACAGAAACGGGGCCGCGGCTCCGTTTTTGTTTGCCTTTCAAGGGGGAGTCGGATCGCCTGAATCGAAGACGGCAATTGTCGCCCGACGCATTGATGACTACCTTGAATAAATCGAGGCAAATGCATTGCAGGAGAATCGGGAATGACTGACAGGACTTCGCTGGAGCTAAGGGTTCAGCAGCACATCCTCGAACATGAGTCGCGCCTGAAGCACGTGGACGAATTGCTCGAACACGCCCAACGGAAAACCGCCACAGCGGAGGGCGACGCAACGGAACGACTGGCGAACGCGAAGCAGGCGCGCGACACATTGTCCCGCCAGGTCGAAGCATTCAAGCTGCGGCCGCCCGACCAGTGGTCGGAAGCGGAATTCGAAAAGACCGGCCCGATGGTGGTGTGGGATACGCTGGCCCAGCAACTGGAAAAACTCGTCGAGCGCATGGAACGCTAGGCCGGCCCATGAAGATCGACGGTGCCTGGGCGAACGACATGCTTTCCACCCTGTCTTCGTCTTCTCTACAGGTGCGCCGCTGGGCCGTCGCCGCACTGACCGCGTATGCCGCGAACGCCGTTGCCGCGGAAGCGGTGCCGGCCGAGGCATCGCTATCCGCAGAACGCCCGCTGTTGACCCAGCCTGCGGAGGCAGGGCCCGAGAAAGACCATGCGCTGCCGGCGTGGGAAATCGTCGGCTTTGAAGTCTTGGTCAATCGCTTCAACCGGTTTGCGGGCGATCAGCGCGACGACTATAAGGTCACGACCGACAGCATCCGCCGCAATCTGCACAGCAGCTGGGGAACGGACAAGGATCCCTTCCAGATCAACCAGCTCGGCCACCCTTACCAGGGCGCGATGTACCACGGGTTCGCACGCTCGGCGGGTTTCGACTACTGGTCCTCGTTCGCTTATACCTTCGCAGGCAGCGCGCTGTGGGAGATCGCGGGCGAGAACACGCACCCTTCGCGCAACGACCAGATCGCCAGCGGCGGCGGTGGATCGTTTCTGGGCGAGGCACTGTTCCGCATGGCGAATCTGGTTCTGGAACAAGGCGGGGGCCTGCCGCGCTTCTGGCGCGAAGTCGCGGCAACCGCGATTGCGCCGTCGGCAGGCTTCAACCGGCTGGCCTTCGGCGACCGCTTCGACCGTGTTTTCTCGAGCCGCAACGCGGCTTACTACAGCCGCCTGCAGATCGGCTACAGCGGCACTGTGAAGCGCGATTCGGGTACCTCGTCGGCGGACTTCAGGCGCAACGAAGCCCAAATCGATTTCGCGCTCGACTATGGACTGCCGGGCAACCCCGGCTACGAATACGCGCGCCCGTTCGACTACTTCAATTTCCAGGCCACCGCGTCCAGCGCCAACAAACTCGAGAACGTCATGACGCACGGCCTGCTCGTGGGCCGCAGTTACGAGGCCGGCGACAGCTATCGCGGCGTGTGGGGCCTGTACGGCAGCTACGACTACATCGCACCGCAGACGTATCGGATCTCGACCACCGCACTGTCCCTCGGGACGACGGCGCAGTGGTGGCTCGGACAAACGCTGTCATTGCAGGGCACGGCGATGGCGGGACTCGGCTATGCCGCCGTGGGGACGACGGACGGCGCCGTCGGCGCGCGCGACTACAACTATGGGGTCGCTCCCGCGGCATTGCTTGCCTTGCGCCTTACCGACAACGACAAGTATTCGATCGCCCTGACGGCGCGCGAATACTTTGTGAGCGACGTGGCGTCCGGCACCAGCGGGGGCCACGACAACATCATCCGCGGCGAGGCATCCCTGTCGTGGCGAATCGCCAAGCGGCGGGCCCTCACCCTCAAGCTGCTCGGCAATCGCCGCGATGCCCGTTTCACCCCCCTGGGCTCGAGCCGCCAGACGCAGGTCACCGCAGGTATCTTCTATAGCTTCATCGGCCAGGATCGCTTTGGCGTGGTCGACTGGAAATGAGGCCGCTTCCTGGCGCATCGTTCACGCCGTCCTGTCGGTATCCAATGCGTCATTCCAGATGTCGTACGGGCCGTGCGGCCGGGGCGTGATCGTCAGCAACAGGGACAGATCGGAGTACACGTCTGCCGGAAATCCTTCGCGACCGCCGCGGCTGTCCACCAGCAAGTCCTGCAGTTTTTCGAAACAGCTTGGCGATCCCCAGACAGCCAGAATATCCGATACCAGGCGTGGGAAATGTTCTTCAAGCGGACTCAGATCGGACATGGTTTTATTCCTCCCCCAGGGTAATGCCCACCTGGCGACATCATTGCAGGCAGACGCGAGTACTTTCGCATATCCGTGCTGATGTACCAACAAAGCAATCGCCTTCCCACACTCAGGGCGATGGTCGTGGCTAGCCTTCAGCACCACTCACCGCCGATGCCGAGTTGATGGGGAAATGCCGGGAATAAAAAACGGGACCGCGGTCCCGTTTTTTATTCCCGGATTGCAGAAAGAATCCGACTAACTCGCGCTTCAATCTAAGAATTTACGTTTGCGCGAATAAGCCAGCGCAGCGAGACCCAAACCCGCCAAGGCCAGCGAGCCCGGCTCGGGGACCGTCCCGCCTCCCACACCGCCGCCCTCGGCAGTGAGGCCGGCCACGGCATCAATTTCATCTTCGTCGCCAGACAAGGGCCGCAACGCCTGCGATCCGACGCCCTGAAGGGATACATAACGGAATGTCGCCCCGCCCGCCAGTTTCCATACCGTCGTAAAGCCGTCAGCGAGGGCTGTGTTGTCGGCTTCCCAACCCTGGAGATAGACCTGATCCAGAAGCGCCAGATGCCAGTCCGCGAGGTTGGTCGAATTGGGCGTGTCAGTCAGATAGACCGTGTATTCGACAACTTCCTGGGGAAGCGGGCCGTGATCGACGATGGGGAAAACCACGGCCTGATTCGCCTGTCCGCCCAGATCCCAGATGGTGCCCCGCCATGGCTGATCGAGGGCCGGATTGGTTGTTGCATTCGTTCCCGTATTCTGCACCCATTTGTAATCACGGTTATTGCCGTAAGCGACGTTGGGGGCATCGATGCTGTACGCATAGTTCAGCTTGCCGAACGTCGTTCCGTATGCGGTTGCGTTCGGGGCAATCATGTTGCCGAAAATGAGGCCGGGAGGATCGGCGTAGGTACCGGTGCTGACCTTCAGGTCGGTGGCACCGGTACCTACGGTAAAGCCCAGGCCGGCAAAGGTCGCCGCGCTGGCGCCTTGGAAGGCGGTGGTGTAGTCCGGGTCGGCTGGCCCGGCGACGTCCCCCCAATTTTCAGTAGCACTCGGCTTCAGAGTCCGTGGGTAATGTAGCCGATTTATCGGCCAGTTGTCTGGCGTAGGCCGACGGTGTCAGCCCACCCAGCGATTTCTT
>DASVPF010000173.1:0-3968 GCA_036382965.1 Thiobacillus sp. | reverse complement strand
GCATCGTGCAGTTCACCGAGATGTTCATCCACAAGTCGAGCCCGGTGCTGTACCAGGTGCTGGGCATCTATCTGCCGCTCATCACCACCAACTGCGCGGTGCTGGGGATTCCGCTGTTGAACGCGCAGGCGCAGCACAACTTTGTCGAATCGCTGTTTTTCGGCGCCGGCGGCGCGCTCGGCTTCACCCTGGTACTGATCCTGTTTGCCGGCATCCGCGAACGGCTGGAGACCTGCGACGTGCCCGCACCGTTCAAGGGTTCCAGCATTGCGATGGTCACTGCCGGGTTGATGTCGCTGGCCTTCATGGGCTTCTCCGGACTGGTGAAATAATGCTCGCTGCCATTCTGGTGATGGTCGGCATCGCGGTCGTGACCGGGCTGATACTGGGCTGGTCGGCGATCCGCTTCAAGGTGGAAGGCAATCCGCTGGCGGAGAAGATCGACGCCATCCTGCCGCAGACGCAGTGCGGCCAGTGCGGCTTCCTCGGCTGCCGGCCCTATGCCGAGGCGATCGCCAAGGGCGAAGCCGACATCAACCAGTGCCCGCCGGGCGGCGAGGAAGGCGTGAAAAAGCTCGCCGATCTGCTGGGCATCGAACCCAAATCGCTCGACGAAACCCACGGCACGCCCAAGCCCAAATCGGTCGCCTTCATTGATGAGCAGACCTGCATCGGTTGCACCCTGTGCATCCAGGCCTGTCCGGTCGACGCCATCGTCGGCGCGGCCAAGCAGATGCACACCATCGTCGCCGCCGAATGCACCGGCTGCGAACTGTGCCTGCCGCCGTGTCCGGTCGACTGCATTGCGATGGTGCCGATCGCCGAAGACCTGCCGCACTGGAAATGGAAACACCCGGTGATTGAACTGAAGCGCGTCGCGTAGGAAACCCCATGAGTCGCGACCTGTTCAAATTCAAGGGCGGCGTGCACCCGCCCGAGCACAAGGCGGAATCGAACGCGCGGCCGGTTCACGCCGCGCCACTGCCGAAAAAACTGGTCATCCCGCTGCGCCAGCACATCGGCAACCCGGCCAAGCCGGTGGTCGAGGTCGGCGACCGCGTATTGAAAGGCCAGACGATCGCGGCGGCCGACGGCCACATCTCGGCGGCAGTGCATGCCTCCAGTTCGGGCGTCGTCACCGCCATCGCCCTGCAGCCGGTGCCGCATATCTCCGGCCTCCCCGACCTGTGCATCACGATCGAAACCGACGGCCGCGACGAATGGATCGCCCACGCGCCGCTCGATTGGCAAGCGATGGCGCCGGCCGACCTGCGCATTAAACTGCGCGACCTGGGGCTGGCCGGCCTCGGCGGCGCGGTGTTTCCCACCGGGGCCAAGCTCGATCCCGGCGCCGCGCAGACCTGTCCCACCCTCATCATCAACGGCGGCGAGTGCGAGCCGTGGATCACCTGCGACGACGTGCTGATGCGGCACCACGCCGACGACATCCTGCAGGGCGTGGCGGTGATGCGCCACCTGATGGGCAGCACGGAAATCCTGGTCGGCATCGAGGACAACAAGCCCGAGGCCGTCGCCGCGATGCAGGCCGCCGCCGCCCGGATGGACTTTGCCGTGGAAGTCGTCGCCGTGCCGACGATCTACCCCGGCGGCGGCGCCAAACAGCTGACCGAAGTTCTCACCGGCAAGCAGGTCCCCTCCGGCAAGCGCTCGACCGACATCGGCCTCCAGGTGTTCAACGTCGGCACCGCCCATGCGCTGGCGCGCGCGGTGCACCACGGCGAGCCGCTGATCTCGCGGCTGATCACCGTCACCGGCCACGTACTGCGGCCGCAGAATTTCGAGGTGCTGATCGGCACCCCGATGCACACGCTGATCACGCTGGCGGGCGACCGCGACGGCGCCACCGGCGTGCTGATGGGCGGGCCGATGATGGGCATGCCGATGCCCAACCTCGAGGTGCCGGTGGTCAAGGCCACCAACTGCCTCCTGGTGCAGTCCACCGAACTGTTCCCGCCGCTGCCGAAGGCGCTGCCGTGCATCCGCTGCACCCGCTGCGCCGACGCCTGCCCGGCCGAACTCCAGCCGCAGGAACTGTTCCGCTTTGCCAAGGCGGGCGACTTCGGCCGCGCGCAGGAATACCACCTGTTCGACTGCATCGAATGCGGCTGCTGCAGCTACGTCTGTCCCAGCCACATCCCGCTGGTCGATTTCTATCGCTATGCCAAGAGCGAAATCTGGGCACACGAGAAGGACAAACGCGCCGCCGACCTGGCGCGTAAGCGTCACGAATTCCGCCTGTTCCGGCTGGAGCGCGAGAAAAAGGAAAAGGCCGAGAAGCTTGCTGCCAAGGCGCAGGCCGCGCGCGCGCAAGCCGCGCTGGATCAGACGCGGCGCTCCGAGCTCGCCGCTGCTCCCGCTGAAGGCGCCAACAGCGACACCGACGCCAAGAAAGCGCTGATCGCCGCGGCCCTCGCCCGCGCGCAGGCGAAAAAGGCCGAAGCCGTGCCGAAAAACACCGACCACCTGTCGCCCGGCACCCAGCGCGAGATCGCGGAAATTGAGGCGCGCCGGGCTAAAATCCGCGAACTGGCGCGCAAGCCGCTGGAATCCGAAGAGAAACCCTAAAGGAAATGCAAACCAATTTATTCCTTGTCATTGCGAGCGAAGCGAAGCAATCCAGGATGTCTGCTGAATTAACAAACTCTGGATCGCCCCACAAGGGGACTCCGATCCACTACGTGCTGAAGCACGTGTGGAATCGTATGCCACGGCCCTGCGGGCCTCGGGATGACGGGACAAATCAGCAATTCCTTCAGGCGTCAGAAAAGAAAACAACCTATGCCCGCCCCCTTCATACTTGATCGTACCAGCGTCACCCAGGTCATGGCCTGGGTGCTGGCGGCGCTGCTGCCCGCCATGGCGGCTTACGTCTGGCTGTTCGGGCCGGCCAGTCTGGTGACGCTGTCGCTCGCCACCGTCACCGCGCTGGCCGCCGAGGCGGCGATGCTGAAGGCGCGCGGCTATCCGCTCAAACCCTTTCTCATGGATCTGTCCGCCATCGTCACCGCCTGGCTGCTGGCGCTGTCGCTGCCGTCGCTGGCGCCGTGGTGGCTGATCGTCACCGGCACGCTGTTCGCCATCGTGGTCGCGAAGCATCTGTATGGCGGCCTCGGGCAGAACATCTTCAACCCCGCGATGGTCGGCTACGCGGTACTGATCGTGTCGTTCCCGGTGCAGATGACGCACTGGGCAGCGCCGCTCGAACTGACCGCGACTCACCTCTCGCTGGCGCAAAGCGCGGCGGCGATCTTCGGCGGCGACATGGCCAAAACCACGCTCGACGCCGTCACCATGGCGACGCCGCTGGATGCGCTGCGCACCGGTCTGCTGCGGCAACTGACGGTGGACGAGATCGTGACCGGGCCGATTTTCGGCCGCTTCGGCGGCACCGGCTTCGAATGGCTGGCGGCGGCGTTCCTGCTCGGCGGCCTCGTGCTGTGGGCCTTGCGCATCATCAGCTGGCACGTGCCGCTGAGCTTTCTCGCCGGCATCTGGCTCACCGCCGGTTTCCTGCATTTCTTTGACGCCGGGCGCTTCGGCGCGCCGTGGTTCCATCTGTTCGCGCCGTCGGTGATGCTCGGCGCCTTCTTCATCGCCACCGATCCGGTGACGGGTGCGACGACGCCGCGCGGCAAGCTGATCTTCGGCCTCGGCGCGGCCTTTCTCACCATCGCCATCCGCACCTGGGGCGGCTTCCCCGATGGCGTGGCATTCGCCATCCTGCTGATGAACCTGTGTGTGCCGCTGATCGACCAATACACGCAGCCGCGCGTGTACGGCGGCGCACGCAAAACCAAGGCACCGCCGGCATGACACCGCAACTTCAGGCTGCCCTGAAAAACGCGCTGCGTACCGGCGTCATCCTGTTCGTGTTCGCGCTCGTCGGTACCGCCATGCTGGCGTTCACCCATAGCCGCACCGAACCCACCATCACCCGCGGCCAACTG
>DASVPF010000172.1:0-2790 GCA_036382965.1 Thiobacillus sp. | reverse complement strand
CGCTTCTGGGCCAGGTGCTACCCGCTGCGCTGTTCGACAACGACCTGGTGGGCAGCCAGCAACGCGTGCCGCCCAACGACCTGCTGGGCACGCGGAAGGCCTCGGCACTCTGGCTGGCGCGCCGCGGCGGCGCATTCAGCGGCGTGGTGCTGGAAGCCGTCGCGCCGGACGGCTACAGTGGCGACATTGCCCTGCTGATCGGGATCGACGCCAACGGCACCGTGACCGGCGTGCGCGTCACTGCCCACCGCGAAACGCCGGGCCTGGGCGATTACATCGATCACGCCAAGAGCGCGTGGATCGACCAGTTCAACGGCAAATCGCTGTTGGCGCCGGAGCCTGGGCACTGGAAGGTTGCCAAGGACGGCGGCGTGTTCGACGCCCGCGCCGGCGCCACCATCACCCCGCGCGCGGTGGTCAAGGCGGTCAAGAACGCGCTCGATTATTTTGCGCGGCACCGCGCGGCTTTTGCCGCGCCGCCCGCGGTGAAGGAGAAGGACGCATGATTACGCTGAACGAACTTCGCAGTCTGTTCCACAACGGCATCATCAAGCAGAACACCGGGCTGGTGCAGCTGCTCGGCATGTGTCCGCTGCTGGCGATCAGCAACAATGTGGTCAACGCGCTGTCCCTGGGGGTCGCCACGGCGCTGGTGATGGCCGCATCCAGCGGCGCGGTGTCAAGCGTGCGCAATTTCGTGCCGAACGAAATCCGCATTCCCGTGTTCATCTTCATCATCGCCGCGCTGGTCACGGTGATCGACCTGGCGATGAACGCCTTCGTGCATCCGCTGCACAAGGTACTGGGAATATTCATTCCGCTCATCGTCACCAACTGCATCGTGCTGGCGCGCGCCGACGCGTTTGCCGCCAAGAACCATCCGCTGCATAGCGCGATCGACGGGCTGGCGATGGGACTGGGACTGACCCTGGTGCTGGTGGTACTCGGCTCGATCCGCGAACTGGCCGGCACGGGCACGCTGCTCTCCGGCATCGACCTGGCCCTCGGCGAATCGGCGAAAGGCTTCGTCCTGCATGTGCTGCCGAACTATCGGGGCTTCCTGCTGGCGATTCTGCCGCCCGGCGCCTTCCTCGGGCTGGGGCTGCTGATCGCCGCGAACAACTGGAACAAGGCGCGCGCCCAGCAGCGTGCGCGCGCCGCCGTCCCGGTTGCGGCATGAAGCCGCCGCTGAAGAAGCGCGTCCCCAAGCCCCGCAATCCCTATGTCGCGCTGGCGCTGCAACGCCGTGCCGGCGAGCACGCAAAGTCGACCCGCGCCAAACGGCAAGCCGAAAAACAGACCCTGAAACAGTCGCTCGACACGCAGTGACGCACCGAAGCGCCCGATGAATCCAGCCAAACGCCGCGAAATCTTCAGCCGCCTGCGCGCCGCCAATCCCCATCCCACCACCGAGCTCGAATACGCCACGCCGTTCGAACTGCTGGTGGCGGTGGTGCTGTCGGCGCAGGCCACCGACAAGGGCGTGAACCTGGCGACGCGCAAACTGTTTCCGGTCGCCAACACCCCCGAGGCCATTTATGCGCTGGGGGAAGCGGGGCTGTCTGAGCACATCAAGACCATCGGACTTTACAAAAGCAAGGCCCGCCACCTCATCGCCGCCTGCCGCATGGTGATCGAACACCACGCCGGCCAGGTGCCCGCCGAGCGCGCCGCGCTCGAGGCGCTGCCCGGCGTCGGGCGCAAGACCGCGAACGTGATCCTCAACACCGCCTTCGGCCAGCCGACCATGGCGGTCGACACCCACATCTTTCGCGTCGCCAACCGCACCGGTCTTGCCCCCGGCAAGACCGTGCTGGAGGTGGAAAAGAAACTGCTCAAGACCATCCCCGGCGAATTCCGCATCGACGCCCACCACTGGCTGATCCTGCACGGGCGCTACGTGTGCCAGGCCAGAAAGCCGAGATGTCCCGAATGCCTCATTGCGGATCTGTGCGAGTACAAGCACAAGACCCCCTCCGCCCCTGAAGCGGGAAAGAGACCGGTCAGCGCCCGGATTGCCCCCGTCGCAACCCGCTCCCGGAAGCGGACGCAAACGTAGCGCGCAGGCCGGTTCATGTTCAATCCCAGCCGCGACCAGGTTCGCCAGTTCTTTTTCGACGTCTGGGCGAAGTACCGTTCCGGCCAGCCGCTTTCGGGCGCGGAACGGCCTGCGCTCGACGCGGTGCTGGCGCACCCCGAATACCACGCCCTGCTCGATCAGCCCGATCGTTACCTCGAGCGGGATTATCTTCCGGAGGCCGGCGACCCCAATCCTTTTCTCCATTTATCCCCGCGTAGATCGAGCCGCCCGGCGAGTTGATGTAGATCGAGATGTCCTTGTCGGGGTCGGCGGACTCCAGGTGCAGGAGCTGCGCGACGACGAGGTTGGCGATCTGGTCGTCGACCGGCTGGCCGAGGAAGATGATCCGCTCGTTGAGCAGCCGCGAGTAGATGTCGTACTCGCGCTCGCCGCGCGCGGTGCGCTCGATGACCATCGGGACGAGGGGCATGACTCAGACCCTAGCGAGCGCCGTCAGCGCTCGACCGTCGCCATGCCGCTCACGTCGTAGCGATCGCCCGCCGCCCGCGGCAGTTCGCGGTCGATGCGCTCGAGGTCCCGTGCGGAGAGCGAGACGCGCAGCGCGCCGAGGTTCTCCTCGAGGTACCTCACCCGCTTGGTGCCCGGGATCGGCACGACGTCGTCGCCCTGCGCCAACACCCACGCGAGCGCGAGCTGCCCGGGCGTGCAGCCCTTCTCCTGCGCCAGCTCGGCGACCTTCGAGGCGAGCC
>DASVPF010000171.1:0-2229 GCA_036382965.1 Thiobacillus sp. | reverse complement strand
GTTGCCCTGGAACTCCGCGCTGCCGCGCTTGAGCATGTCGGGATAGCCGAAGCGGGCGAGGAACTTGCCTGCGTCCAGCACGTTCAGGTTCAGGTCCGCGCGCGTCTCGCCCAGACCGCTGTCGCGCCACAGGCCGCTCATACGGAACACGCTGTCGGGGTGCGTCAGCTGCAGGCTGCCGATGGACGCGGCCTTGCGCGCGCGCCTGCAAACCCTGCAACCGCAAGGGCATTTCGACGATTTGCGGTTCCGCTGGACCGGGGCTCAGCCGGGGCTGGACAACTTCAGCATTACCGCCCGCTTCAGCGGCCTGGGCATCACGGCGATCGGCGCGCAGCCGGGGCTGGCCAACCTCAGCGGACGCATCGAGGGGGATGCGCGCGGCGGCGTATTCGAGATCGATTCGAAGCAACTGACTCTGACGCTGCCCGAGCTGTTCCGCGAGCCCTTGTTCGGGTTCGACAGCCTGCATGCGCGCGGCAACTGGAAAAAAACATCGCGCGGCCGCCGCGTGACCCTGGCTGAACTGAGCTTTGCCAACCCTGACGCCGCCGGCACGGCCAAGGGCGACTACGAACTGATTCCCGGCCACCCCGGCATCATCGACCTGACGGCGCATCTGAGCCGCGCCGAGGGCACCGCGGTGTACCGCTACTTGCCGAAGAAAATCGGCGATCGCACGGTCGACTGGGTGAAGCAGGGCGTCGTGGCCGGCCGTTCCGACAATGTGCGGCTGACGTTGCAGGGCGATCTGACGGCGTTCCCGTTCACGCCCGGCAACGGGGTGTTCCAGGTCGATGCGCAGGTCAAGGACGGGGTGATTCACTACGTGCCCGGCTGGCCGCGCATCGAGGGCATCCAGGCGCGCCTGCTGTTCCAGGGCAGGACGATGGAGGTGACCGCCGGCCAGGCGCGGATTTACGCGGTGGCTCTGCCGCAGGTGAAGGCCGTCATTCCGGATCTGCTGCACCACGACGAGCAGTTGATCGTCGACGGCCAGGCCGCGGGCCCCATCCAGGATTTCATTCGCTTTGCCAACACCAGCCCGGTCGGCGAGTGGCTGCGTGGCTTCACCGATGCGTTGGACGGCAGCGGGCCAATGAAGCTCGCGCTCGAATTGCGGGTGCCGCTGCGTCGCAGCCACGACACCACACTGGCAGGCCGGCTGTCGTTCCTGGGCGATACACTGCTGCCGGCCGGCCTGCCACGGCTCGACCAGGCGCGGGGCGACATCGACTTCACCGGCGATCGCCTGAGCGCGCAAACCCTCACGGCGCAGTTTCTCGGCGGTCCGCTGCGGCTTGGCGTGGCAACCCAGCGTGGCCAGGTGCAGATCGTGGCTCAGGGGCGCGCCACGGCGGCGGGCATGACACCGTGGCTTGGCGAGATGTGGGGCAAGCGCCTGTCGGGACAGGCCGCATGGCGCGGCCAGATCGATCTGGAGCCAGCGGGCGAACGCGTCCGCATCGAATCCGACCTGGTCGGACTGGGCAGCAGCTTGCCGGCGCCGCTGGCAAAAACGGGCGTGCAGCCGCTGCCGCTGCTGGTGACCCGCCAGCCGCAAGCCGACGGGCAGTTGAACGAAGTGCGGCTGGGCAAAACCGTGGGTGCGGTATGGCGATCCGCCGCCGGGCACTTTACCCGCGGCGAGATCCGCTTTGGCGGCGCAGCCGCGATGCCCAGCGAGCCCGGCCTGCGCCTGGCCGGCAGCGGCCGCGGCCTGGATGTCTCCGGCTGGATGAGCCTGCTGCCCGGCGGCGAAGGCGGCGCGGCCACGCCGTTGTCGGAAATCGACCTGAACTTCGACACCTTCGACCTGATGGGCTGGCGCTTCCAGGACGTCCGTTTGCAGGGGCACGGCCGCAACGGCCTGTTGCGCACCCAGGTGACGGGCCGCGCGCTGAATGGCGTGCTGACCTATCGTGCGGCCGGAGAGCAGCCCGCCCGCGTGTCGGCGCAGTTCAAGCAGTTGATCGTTCCCGCCCGGGCCCCGACTGCCGGCACGGCGGAAGGAGTCAACATGAAGGCAGCGGACTTCCCGGTGCTGGATTTGAGCGTGGAAGATTTCCGCATGCAGGAGCGGGCGCTCGGCCGGCTGGAGGTGCTGGCGCGCGGCGCGGCACAGGGCCTGCTGATCGACAACCTGCAACTGACGCACCCCGACAGCGTGTTCCGCATGAGCGGCCTGTGGCGCGACAGCGGTCTGGGCGAGACGCGCGCGGACCTGAA
>DASVPF010000170.1:0-10689 GCA_036382965.1 Thiobacillus sp. | reverse complement strand
GAGGTGGCGGCGGCCGAGGCGAGCGACGACGGCGAGCGCATGGCGCATGCCTACATGGCGCTGCACGACGCCGGCGCGCACGACGCGCAGTCACGGGCACAAGCGCTGATCCTCGGTCTGGGTTTTCAGGTGCGCGAACTCCATCAATCTGTGAACAGCTTTTCCGGCGGCTGGCGCATGCGATTGCAACTGGCGCGTGCGCTGATGTGTCCGTCTGACCTGCTGCTGCTCGACGAACCGACCAACCACCTCGATCTCGACGCGCTGGTGTGGCTGGAAGCCTGGCTGAAGAAATATCCCGGCACGATGCTGGTGATCAGCCACGACCGCGAGTTTCTCGACGCCGTGACCAACGTCACCATCCACATCGAAAACGGCCAGTTGACGCGCTACGGCGGCAACTACAGCACCTTCGAGGACATGCGCGCCGAGCAGATGGCGCTGCAGCAGGCGGCCTATGCCCGCCAGCAGGACAAGATCGCCCACCTGCAGGAATTCATCAACCGTTTCAAGGCCAAGGCCAGCAAGGCCAAACAGGCGCAAAGCCGGGTCAAGGCGCTCGATCGCATGGAAAAGCTGGCGCCGATGCTGGCGAGCGCCGATTTCACCTTCGAGTTCAAGGAACCGCTCAACCTGCCCAACCCGATGCTGACGATAGCCGACGCCAGCTTTGGCTATCCGCCTCCCGCCGATGCGCCGCCCGGCACCCCCTCCACCGTGATCGTGCAGCACGTCGGCAAGTCCGTCTTCGCCGGGCAGCGCATCGGCATCCTCGGCGCCAACGGCCAGGGCAAGTCGACGCTGGTGAAGACCATCGCACGCACCCTGCCGGTGGTCGCCGGCGAGGTCACCGAGGGCAAAGGCCTCAACATCGGCTACTTCGCGCAGCAGGAACTCGACGTCCTGCGCCCCGCCGACACGCCGCTGGAACACATGATCCGCCTCGCGCGCGACACCATTGCCAACGGCGGCGCCGGCCAGTTCAGCAGCCGCGAGCAGGATCTGCGCAACTTTCTCGGCACCTTCAACTTCAGCGGCGACATGGTCAAGCAGGCGGTCGGCACCATGAGCGGCGGCGAAAAAGCACGGCTGGTGCTGTGCATGATCGTGTGGCAGCGGCCGAACCTGTTGCTGCTGGACGAGCCGACCAACCACCTCGATCTGGCCACGCGCGAGGCGCTGGCGATGGCCTTGAACGAATTCGAGGGCACCCTCATGCTGGTCAGCCACGACCGCGCCCTGCTGCGATCGGTGTGCGACGAATTCTGGCTGGTCACGCGCGGCGGCGTCGAGCCGTTCGACGGCGATCTGGACGATTACCAGCGCTATCTGCTGGACGAGGGCAAGCGCCTGCGCGAAAGCCTCAAGGAGGCGGGCAAAGTAGCGGAACCGTCCAGACCGGCGCCCACGCTTGTGGCGGCGAAACGCGTGCCGTCCGGCAAGCTCAGGCCGCTGAAACAGTCGCTGGAGAAACTCGACAAAAGCCTGACGGCGCTGCATGCCGAGAAGGCCGCACTCGAAACGCAACTGGCCGGGATGCTGTCGCTCGAAGACATCACGGCGGCGGGAAATCAACTTCAGCATGTCAACGAGGAACTGGCGCGCGAGGAAGAGACCTGGCTGGCGCTGTCGGAGGAGATCGAGGCGCTGGAAGCGGCGCGCGCTTGAGCCGGGACCGCTTGTCACCTATGGTGTAGAAAGTTTCCAAACCCGCACACCAACCCGCCGGGAATGCACAATGCCACATGCTGCTGCCCATACTCAGACACGCTGGTACCTGCGGCACGCCTGGCCCGTTCGCCTGATGCACTGGATCAACGTGCTCGCTTTTTTTCTGCTGCTGATGAGCGGGCTGCAGATCTTCAACGCGCACCCTGCGCTGAACTGGGGAAAGTCTTCCTACACCGGCCGTCCGCCGATTCTGCAAATGGACGCACGCATGGATGCACAGGGCAATCCGATGGGCATCACGCGCATTTTCGGCCATGAATTCGACACCACCGGCGTGCTGGGCGTGTCGGCCGGCATGGACGGCCAGCCGACCGAACGCGGCTTTCCCGCGTGGATCACGCTGCCCGGCCCGCAATGGCTGGCGATGGGCCGGCGCTGGCATCTCTTTTTTGCCTGGGGGCTGGTCGTCAACGGCCTCGCCTACCTGCTCTACACGCTGGCAAGCCGCCATCTGACGCGCGACCTCGCGCCGACCCCGGCCGACTGGCGTTCGTTCGGGCAATCCATCAAGGATCACCTGCTGCTGCGGCACCCGCAGGGCGAGGCCGCCCGGCGCTACAACATCCTGCAGAAGCTCGCCTATCTCAGCGTGATATTCGTCTGGTTTCCCCTGCTGGTTCTGATGGGCTGGGCCATGTCGCCCGGGCTGGATGCGCTGTTTCCGGGCTGGATCGACGTATTCGGCGGGCGCCAGTCGGCGCGCACGATTCACTTCGTGGTGGCGTGGCTCTTGGTGATGTTCGTCTTCATCCACCTGTTCCAGGTTGTCGTCAGCGGCTTCTGGAATAACCTGCGTTCGATGGTCACCGGACGCTACCGGATCGACGAGATCGAAAATGCCTGACGACACCCGCAGACGCTTTTTGCGGCGGGCGCTGGCCGCCGGCGGCACTCTGTTGCTGGCGGGGTGCGACCGGCTCTCGGGCAGCGAATGGTTCGCGCGGCTGCTGGGCGGCGCCGAAAAGTTGAGCTTTGCCTCGCAACGCCTTCTGCTGCCGCGCCGCGCCATGGCGCAGGAATTCACCGAAGCCGACCTGTCGCCGTATTTTCGCAGCAACGGCACCAGCAATCCCGACAACCCGGACTACCAGGCCTTGGCCGCCAACGGTTTTGCCGATTACCGGCTGCAGGTCGGCGGCCTGGTGGCGCAGCCGCGCGCCTATCGCCTCGACGAACTGAAAGCCCTGCCCAGCCGCACCCAGATCACCCGGCTCGATTGCGTGGAAGGCTGGAGCGCGATCGGCAAATGGAAGGGCGTGCAACTGAGCCGCGTGCTGGAGCAGGTCAAACCGCATCCCTCGGCAAAATACGTGGTGTTCTACTGCTCGGATCCGATGGACGACATGGGGACGCGTTATTACGAAAGCATCGACATGGACGATGCCTGGCACCCGCAAACCCTGCTCGCCTACGAACTGAACGATGAGCCGCTGCCGGTCAAGAACGGCGCGCCGATCCGCGTGCGCGTCGAGCGCCAGCTGGGCTACAAGATGGCCAAATACGTCATGCGGATCGAGCTCGTCGACCGTCTCGACTTCATCGCGGGCGGCCAGGGCGGATACTGGGAAGATCAGGGCTACGAATGGTATGCGGGGATCTGATCCGCGCGGCAGGCAATAAGCCGGATTTTCGGCGCGTCCCTGGAAACCCCGGACAAGCACGGTAAAATGCGGCTTTCCCGATAAGCCGTTCATTCGCCGTGAAACCCACCTTTCAGGACATCATCCTCACCCTGCAACGCTACTGGGGCGAGCGCGGCTGCGCGCTCTTGCAGCCCTACGACATGGAAGTCGGCGCCGGCACCTCGCACACCGCGACCTTTCTGCGCGCGCTCGGCCCCGAGCCGTGGAAGGCCGCCTACGTGCAGCCGAGCCGCCGCCCCAAGGACGGCCGCTACGGCGACAACCCCAACCGGCTGCAGCATTACTACCAGTTCCAGGTGGTGCTGAAACCGGCGCCGGCCGACATTCTGGAGCTGTATCTCGGCTCGCTCGAAGCGCTCGGATTCGACCTGAAGAAGAACGACGTGCGCTTCGTCGAGGACGACTGGGAAAACCCCACGCTCGGCGCCTGGGGGCTGGGTTGGGAAGTATGGCTGAACGGCATGGAAGTGACCCAGTTCACCTATTTCCAGCAGGTTGGCGGCATCGACGTGAAGCCGATCACCGGCGAAATCACCTACGGCCTCGAACGCCTGGCCATGTACCTGCAGGGCGTGGAAAGCGTGTACGACCTGGTGTGGACCGAGGGCCTCACCTACCGCGACGTCTACCACCAGAACGAGGTCGAGCAGAGCACCTACAACTTCGAGCACAGCGACGTCGATTTCCTCTTGATCGCGTTCGCCGCGCATGAGAAGAAGGCGCAGGAGCTGATGGCCGCGCAGCTCGCGCTGCCGGCGTACGAACAGGTGCTGAAAGCCGCGCACACCTTCAACCTGCTCGACGCGCGCGGCGCGATCTCGGTGACCGAGCGCGCCGCCTACATCGGCCGCATCCGCAACCTCGCGCGCGCGGTGGCGAAGAGCTACCTCGACAGCCGCGCACGGCTCGGCTTCCCGATGGCGCCACGTGAATGGGCCGAGGAAGTGCAGGCCATGCTGGCGAAGAAGGAGGCCGCATGAGCGCCGATCTGATTAAGGCGGCGAACCTGCTCGTCGAACTCTTCGTCGAGGAACTGCCGCCCAAGGCGCTGAAGAAACTGGGCGAGGCCTTCGCTGCCGCCCTGGCCGAAAGCCTGGTGGCGCAGGGGCTGGCCGAAGCGAATGCTGCGGTGACGAATTTCGCCTCGCCGCGCCGCCTTGGCGCGCACGTCGCGGGCGTGCTGGCGCGCGCCGCCGACAAGCCGGTGTCGACCAAGCTGATGCCGGTCAGCGTCGGACTCGACGCGGCCGGCAAGGCCACGCCTGCGCTGCTGAAGCGCCTTTCTGCGCTGGGCGCCGATGAATCCGCGGTAGCCACGCTGCGCCGCGCGGCGGATGGCAAGAACGAGGCGCTGTTCCATGACAGCATCGCGCCGGGTACGACGCTTGCCGACGGCCTGCAGCGCGCGCTCGAAGCAGCGATGGCGAAGCTGCCGATTCCCAAGGTGATGACCTACCAGCTGGCAGACGGCTGGAGCAGCGTCAACTTCGTGCGTCCGGTGCACGGGCTGGTCGCGCTGCATGGCGCCGAGGTTGTGCCGGTTTCCGCGCTCGGCCTGGAAGCCGGCCGCATGACGCAGGGACACCGCTTCGAAGCGCGCGTGAGCCCGGTCATGCTCACCAACGCGGACTGCTATGCCCTGCAAATGGAGAGCGAAGGCGCAGTGATTGCCAGCTTCGCCGAGCGCCGCGCCGAGATCGTCCGCCAGTTGCAGGCGGCCGCTGCGCCCTTGGGTTTGAAGCCAGTCGAGGACGACGCCCTGCTGGACGAAGTCACCGCGCTGGTCGAGCGCCCCAATGTGCTGGTCGGAAAATTCGAGGAAGCCTTTCTCGACGTGCCGCAGGAATGCCTGATCCTGACGATGAAGGCGAACCAAAAATATTTCCCGCTGTTGGGCACAAGCCGCAAGCTGACCAACCAGTTTCTCATCGTTTCCAACATCTCGCCCGCCGATGCCTCCGCGGTGATTCAGGGCAACGAGCGCGTGGTGCGCCCGCGCCTGGCCGACGCCAAGTTTTTTTTCGACCAGGACCGCAAGAAAGCGCTCGACTCGCGCGTCCTGGGCTTGGCGAAAGTGGTGTACCACAACAAGCTCGGCACCCAGGGCGAGCGCGTGACGCGGGTACAGGCAATCGCCCGCGGCATCGGACAGCAGCTCGGCGGCGAAGCGCTGGCGCTGAAGGCCGATCAGGCAGCGCTCTTGGCGAAGGCGGATCTGCTGACCGACATGGTCGGCGAGTTTCCCGAACTGCAGGGCATCATGGGGCGCTATTACGCGCAGCACGATGGGCTCGCCGACGACATCGCCTTCGCCATCGAAGACCACTACAAGCCGCGCTTTGCAGGCGACGAACTGCCGCGCAGCGACATTGGCGTGTGCGTGGCGCTGGCGGACAAGCTGGAAACGCTGGTGGGCATGTTCGGCATCGGTGAAAAACCTACCGGTGACAAGGACCCCTTTGCGCTGCGGCGCCATGCGCTGGGCGTCATTCGCATGCTGATCGAAAAGGATTTGCCGCTGAAGTTAGACCAGCTTCTTGCTTATGCATTTGAAGATGCTCAGTGGGGCGCGGCAATTAAGGCAATATCAGATGCCGGCGGTGCTGCAAATTCAGCGCTTTATCTCAACTTTGAGGCGGCGAAACCACTCGCAGACTTCATCTATGACCGCCTCGCCGGCAGCCTGCGTGAGCAGGGCCATAGCCCACAGGAAGTCGACGCAGTGCTGTCGCTGCGGCCGCAAGTGTTGGCCGATATCCCCAAGCGCCTCGAAGCCGTGCGTAGTTTCGCCGCGCTGCCCGAATCGCCCGCGCTCGCCGCCGCCAACAAGCGCGTCGGCAACATCCTGAAAAAGGCCGAAGGAGAAGTAGGCAACACGGCCGATCCGGCGCGCTTCGTCGAAGCGGCGGAAACGGCGCTGTTTGCCGCGCTGTCCGACATCGCACCGCGCGCCGACGCTGCGTTTGAGGCCGGCGACTACACCGCCTCGCTGCGGGCGCTCGCCGCCCTCAAGGCCCCGGTCGACGCCTTCTTCGACAACGTCATGGTCAACGCCGACGATCCCGCCCTCAAGGCCAACCGGCTGGCGTTGCTGAACCAGCTGCACCGGACCATGAACCGGGTTGCGGACTTGTCGCGTCTGGCGGCGTAATATGAAACCTTAAACGGCAGAGATTTCGTCATGAAGCTCATCATTCTCGACCGCGACGGCGTCATCAATTTCGACTCCGACCAGTTCATCAAGTCACCCGACGAGTGGAAGCCCATTCCCGGCAGCCTGGAAGCGATCGCGCGGCTGACGCGCGAGGGCTGGCGCGTGGTGGTGGCGACCAATCAATCGGGGCTGGCGCGCGGGCTGTTCGAGATGGCGACGCTGAACGCCATCCACGCCAAGATGCACAAGGCGGCGGCGCAAGCGGGCGGGCGCATCGAGGCGGTGTTCTACTGCCCGCATGCGGCCGACATGAACTGCGGCTGCCGCAAGCCCAGGGCCGGGTTGTTCAATGAGATCGCCGCGCGTTACGGCCAGGATCTGTACGACGTGCCCGCCGTGGGGGATTCGCTGCGCGATCTGCTGGCGGCGGCCAGCGTGGGCGCCCGCCCGCTGCTGGTCAAAACCGGCAAGGGCGAGAAGACCCTGATGGCGGGCGGCCTGCCCGCGGACACGCCGGTGTTTGCCGATTTGAGCGAGGTGGTCGAACATCTGCTCGCTGCTGCGGCATGAACCTGATCCGCTCGGTGATTTTCGCGGTCCTGCAGACTGCGTTGACGATCTTTTTTAGCACGGTCGCGCTGCTGACCTTTCCCTTTTCGGCGCACACGCGCTATCGGCTGATCACCGGATACAACCATAGCGTGATCTGGCTGGCGCGCTGGATGCTGGGCATCCGCTACGTGGTGGAAGGGCGCGAGAACCTGCCGGCGCAACCGGCCGTCATTCTCGCCAAACACCAGTCGGCGTGGGAAACGGTGGCCTTCCTGTTCCTGTTTCCGCCGGTCGCGCCGGTGATCAAGCGCGAACTGCTCAGGGTGCCGTTCTTCGGCTGGGCGTTCCGCATGCTGTCTCCCATCGCCATCGACCGCAGCGCCGGACGCGAAGCGCTGAAGCAGATCGTCAAGCAGGGCGGGGACAAGCTCGCCCAGGGCTTCTGGGTGCTGGTGTTCCCCGAAGGCACGCGCGTCGCGCCCGGCGAAAAAGGCAAGTACGGCATCGGCGGCGGCTGGCTGGCGGCGGAAACCGGCGCGCCCGTCGTGCCGGTGGCGCACAATGCCGGCGAAGTGTGGCCGAAGAACGCCTTCATCAAACGCCCCGGCACGGTGACCGTGCGCATCGGCCCGGCGATCGACAGCACCGGCAGGAGCGCCGCCGACCTCACGCGCGCGGCGGAAGCCTGGATCGAAACCGAAATGACGAGGTTGCCCCCTGCTGCCGCGCGCCAATAATGGGGTGTTGCAGCTCGGCGAGACGGCCGTGCCGTTCGCGCTCAAGCGCTCGCGCCGCCGCCGCACCCTCGGGTTGACGGTCACCGCGAGCGAAGTGCGCATCCACGCGCCGAGCTGGACCCCGCGTGCCGAAATCGAGCGCTACGTGCAGCAGCAGCACGGCTGGCTCACCCGCGCCTGGGCACGGATGCAGACGCGGGCACCGCAAGGGGCAGCGGCGCCCGCGAACGAACTGCACTATCTGGGGCGCAGGCTGAAGCTTGATCTCCGTCACTCGCTCTTCCACGAGATACGCCGGCACGGCAACACCCTGCGGGTGTATGCGCCGCTGGATGCGGATGCACGGGAACTGGCGCGCGACTGGTTGTTCGCCCGCGCCGAACGCCTGCTGGCCTGGCGGCTCGCCCGCATTGCCCGCAAACTGGGTCGTGGCCCCAGCCGCTTCGCCCTGTCCGACGCGCAGACGCAATGGGGCAGCTGCACCCGGCGCGGCCACATCCGCCTCAACTGGCGGCTGGTGCAGGCGCCGCTCGCGCTCATCGACTACGTTGCCGCGCACGAGCTTGCCCACCTCGTTCACCTCGACCATTCGCCGCGGTTCTGGGCGCAGGTCGCCGCACTGTGCCCCGATGCGTTGGCAAGGCGCACCGAGTTGCGCACAATGGGCGAATTGCTTTTCCGGGTCTGAGCCATGCGTATTCTGCATACGATGCCAAGAGTGGCGCCCGGAAGCGCAGGGCGAGGCGCCCCCGAAGGGGGGGGCGACCGGCTGGAGGGATGCCCCTACCCGCATGGAGATGCGTCAAACGAAGCCAGAAGGGATTGCACCGTGAGATTACTTCATACCATGTTGCGGGTCGGCGACCTCGACCGCTCGATCGATTTCTACACCCACGTCCTCGGCATGACCCTGCTGCGCCGCAAGGATTATCCGGACGGTAAATTCACCCTCGCCTTCGTCGGCTACGACAGCGAAGACAAGGCGGCGGTGCTCGAACTGACCTACAACTGGGGCGTGGACAAATACGAGGTCGGCAGCGGCTACGGGCACATCGCCATCGAAGTCGACGATGCCTACGCCGCGTGCGATGCGGCTGCCGCGAAGGGCGGCAAGGTGCTGCGCCCGGCCGGGCCGATGGCGCACGGCACGACGGTGATCGCGTTCATCGAGGACCCGGACGGCTACCCGATCGAGTTCATCCAGAAGGGAACCGCCGGGTGGGTGAAGGAGTGGGCAGAGTAATCCGCGTCTAAGGGCTGATCGCCTTGGTGATCAGCGGCACCAGCGGCTCCGGCAGCCTGATCTTGCCTGACAGGGCAAAGGCCTGGGCGTTCTTCGACATCTTGCCCCAGGTGCGGCGGATGATCTCCAGCCACTTAGCCTCGTCGTACTCGGGCTTGGTCCGGGCGAAGGCCAGCATGTAATGCTCGATGAACACCAGGTTGGCAATGTCCTCCAGCAGCTGCGTGTCCGGGTTGACCTTGATGCCGCGCTTCGCCACCGCCTTCTTGACGCGTTCGATCATCGCGTCGTCGTAGCCCGCCTGGCGCATCAGCTCGCCCGTGGTGTCGGCGTGAAACGCATACAGTCCGGTGCGCCACGCGTGGTAGCCGTCCTTGTTCATCGGATAGGTGTTGCGCGGCACCGTCCAGCGCCGGATGTGCTGCGCGCGCACCGCCAGTTGGACCGCTTCCGAGGCTTCCGGCGCGAAGCGGGCGATCATGCCCGACATGCGCCTGGCGTACAGCAGCTCCTTCGGCTGGCCGTCTTCCTGATTGGGATCTTCCGCATTGGCGGCGTCGAACAGCGCCACAGCCCGATCAAAGCGGGCTCGATCAGAACGGGCCTGATTGAATTCTTCCTGATGGGCGATCATGTTCTGCTCCTGGGTTCGCCGACAATGGCTCGGGACGGTGGATGACATACCCCTGAGCATAGTCGACGCCGATGTCGCGCAGCCGCTGCAACGCCGCCTCGGTCTCGACGAATTCGGCAACCGTTTTCAGGCCAAGCGCCCCGCCGACGCGGTTGATCGCTTCGACCATGGCGAAATCGGCCGTATCCTCGACGATGTTCCGCACCAGCGCACCGTCGATCTTGAGGTAGTCCACCGGCAGGTTCTTGAGATAGCTGAACGACGACATGCCGCTGCCGAAGTCGTCGAGCGAGAACCGGCAGCCGAACTGCTTGAGGGACAGCATCACTTCGCGGATGCGCTCGAAATTGTTGACCGCCACGGTCTCGGTGATTTCGAAACACAGCGTATGGCAGGCGATGGGGGTGCGACGCAGCGCATCTTCCAGAAACTCGAGAAATTTGTCGTCGTTGAGGCTGGCGCCCGAGAGATTGATGGCGCAATGCGTGGCCGACGTGCGCGCCATTTCCGCTTGCAGACGTTCGCAGTGGCCGCCGAACAGCAACTGCCGGATGACCCACCGGTCGATGGCCGGCATCAGCCCGTAGCGTTCGGCCGCCGGGAAGAACTGCCCCGGCACCACCACCGTGCCGTCCTCGTCGATGAAGCGCAGGAGCACTTCGAAATGCCCCGCGCCCGCGGCATCCTTCAGGTCGAGGATGTGCTGGTGCCAGATCTGGAAGCGATCCTCGTCCAGCGCCTTCTGCAGGCGCGATACCCATTCCATTTCCCGGCGCTTGCCTTTGCAGGCGGCGCCGCCGAAATACAGTTGCACGCGGTTGCGGCCCTGGTCCTTGGCCACGTAACATGCCGCATCGGCCGAGCTCAGCGCGTCTTCCGCCGAGACGGTATCGCCGTCGATCGCGCACAGCCCCACGCTCGCCGTGACCTCGAAGCTGCGCCCGTTCCAGCCGAAGCGATAACGGGCCACCGCTTCGCACAGCGATTCCGCCAGG
>DASVPF010000169.1:0-2594 GCA_036382965.1 Thiobacillus sp. | reverse complement strand
TCACCGCGTCGAGGATATCGCCGTCCGACCAGCCGGCGGAGCGTGCCGCCTGCAGGCATTGCTTGCAGCCAAGGCGGCCGAGGACGATCCGATGGTGGTGACGCTGGGCTGCCCGCTCAACAACCTGATGCAGGAGATGAGCCCGGTGGACGAAAGCTTTCGCGTTCATCTGAACGGCGTGTTCCAGGAATGGGTCAGCGTGGTGGCGGCAGCCTTGAAGCGCGGCAAGACGGCGGGCGAGGTGCGCCGCAACGTCGATGCCGACGCCACCGCGTTTTTCATCGTGTCGGCGCTCGAAGGCTGTGTCGGCATGAGCAAGAACACGCAATCGGTCGCGGCGTACCGCAGCTGCCTCGCGCAACTCGGCCGCTTCCTGGACACGCTGAAACGCTGAGGGCGAATCATGCAAGCAATCGAACAGGCCATCACCGGTGCGCGCTATCCGGACCTTGCGGGCAATACGCCCGAGTCAGCGCTGGAGCAGTTCTATGCGGCCTTCAACGGGCGCGACCTTGCGCTGATGGCGGAGAACTGGGCGCAGACCGACGAGATCGCGCTCGACAACCCGCTCGGCGGAATTCGACGAGGCTGGGCGGAAATCCGTCCGCTGTATGAGCGCGTGTTTTGCGGGGCGGCTGTCGTCTACGTGGAGTTTTACGACTACACCTTGCACGTCGGGCAGGACCTGTTCTACGCCGTGGGCCGCGAACGCGGCCAGTTCCGCCGCGGCGGCACCGAGCTGGCGCTGGCGATCCGAACCAGCCGCGTGTTCAGGCAATTCGACGGCCGCTGGAAACAGGTGCATCACCACGGCTCGATTGAGAATCCGGAGCTGCTGGCACGCTATCAGTCGGCTGTGCTGGGCAACCAGTAATTTCTACAGAAGGAAAGCATGAAAGACGAAACGCGCCGTCCGCGCACGCTGATCCTGCCGCCGGCGCCTTATGCGGTGGCGCTGCTGGGCGGCTGGTGGCTGGACCGCTACCAGCTTGCGTGGCCGCTCGACCTGGGTGCGGCGACACGCCCGCTCGGCTGGTTCGCCGTCGGCATCGGGCTGGCGCTGTTCGCCTGGACGCTGTGGACGTTCGCGCGCCATCACACCACGGTCAACCCGTATCGGGCCGCCACCGAGTTGTGCACCGATGGTCCGTTCCGCTTCAGCCGCAATCCGATCTATCTCGGCGACTGGTTCATCTTCGTCGGCGTCTCGCTGCTGCTCGGAACGTGGTGGCCGCTGGCGTTCTCTCCCCTGATCTGGGTCATGCTCCGCTTCGGCGTGATCCGGCACGAAGAAGCGCACCTCGAAGCGAAGTTCGGCGACGCCTACCGGGACTACACAACCCGCGTCAGGCGTTGGATATAGACCTGTCGTATAGCCCGTCATTGCGAGCGTAGCGAAGCAATCCAGTGCAGTGGATTCTGTGGACATTTCTGGATTGCCGCGTCGCTACGCTCCTCGCAATGACGATTTATTTGGCGTGTTGTACGCCCCAACCCAGGAGACCGTCATGAGCATTCTGCAAACCGTTACGCCCGAAGCCGCAACCGGTGAAGTCGCCGAGATCTATGCCCAGATCAAAAACGCGTGGGGCCATGTGCCGACCGCCATCCAGGTGTTCAGTGCCAACCCGTTCCTGCTCAGACACCAGTGGGAGTATTACGGCAGCGTGATGCAGCACCCCACGCTGTCGATGCCGCTGACGGCGTGCATCCGCATGCTGGTGTCGCAGGCGGGACATTGCGACTACTGCATCGACATGAATGCCGGCATGCTGATCAATATGGCCGGCTGGACGCCCGAGCAGGTCGCGGCCACCCGTGCCGATTTCCATAACAGTCCGCTGAGTCCGGCCGAAAAGATGCTGCTCGGCCTGGTGCTGAAGGCGACGCGCGATTCCGGCAGCGTCAGTGCCCTCGATCTGCAGGCGGCACGCTCCGCCGGCTGGTCGGACGGCGATATCCTCGACGCGGTGAACCACGGCGCGCGCATGGTGGCGGGCGACATCGTCATCAACGGCTTCAAGGTCGAGCGCGACTTCTGAGTGTCGGATGTGGGCTCTCCATTTTGCGCCGGACTACAGCGCGGCGTGACATGGCCGTTATAAGCCGGTACGACGATGTCATTTGGAGCTCCCATGAACGTTACCCTGCACGATAAATCGCTTGAGGTCCGGCTTACCGCGGCTGCGCACAAGGCGCTGGCCCGGCGGACCGCGCCGCTGGTCGCCGAGATGGAACTGCTGTTCTCCTGCCTGCTGCGCAAGCGGGTGCATTTCGGCGAGTCGGCGGAGCAGTCGACGCCGGTTAACGACCGGCTGGCGGTGCGCTTCCGTCCCCTCATGACGCGCCGCTGCAGCGTGGCCGAAGGCGGCGCCTCGCCGCCTTCCGAGCGTTTCCCACTCGAAAATCCGCGCCCCTACGTGCCCAACTGGCTGGCGATCGATTTCCGCCGCGGCGAGTGGGTGGGGGATTTCGGCTACGCCGCTTCCAGCAGTTTCTGGCGGGTGAGATCGGGGGTTTTGGCCGAAGCGCTCATGCAATCATCATACATACCGGTTGGTATGTGTCAAGGCAAAAAAAAGGTCCCTTGGGCA
>DASVPF010000168.1:0-5128 GCA_036382965.1 Thiobacillus sp. | reverse complement strand
CGCCTCTGACGGCGGTGATGCCCAGCCCGCGGCTGGTGAGCCGCCATCCCGGGAAGCTGTGCGCGAGCAGCCACAGCGCGCCGCGCTGCAGCGGGTTCATGGTGGCCCGGCCCCACACCGCTGCGGCCACCAGTGCCGCGCCGTCGGCCGCATCGGGCGTGTCGGCAAGGAGACTCATGGCCACCGCGCCGCCCATGCTCTCGCCCAAAAGATAGAGCGGCAGGCCGGGATGGCGCTGGCGCAGCAATGCCGCCACTGTCCTCGCATCGTCCACGAGGCGTGCCGAGCCGGGCCAGATGCCGCGCTGGGCGGTGGCGCCGAAGCCGCGCTGATCGTAGGCATAAGTGGCGATTCCGCGCTCGGCGAGGAAGGGCCCCACCTCGGCGAAGGCCTGCCGGTAATCGCCGAAGCCATGCAGGGCGAGGACGACCGCGCGCGGCGCGCCGTGCGGCTGCCACACGCTCAGAGGCAGCACTGCGCCGTCAGAGGCGACCACGCGGTCGGCTTGCAGACGCGGAACAGTCGGATGCTCTCCGCGCAGTTGCACCACGGGCGTGGCGCAGCCGACCAGCCACGCCAGGCACAGCAGAGCGGAACAGCGCCTGAGCGTCATCGGGTGCATGCGATACAGGCGAGCGCGTGATGTGCGCCCTGGCCGAACCGCGCTGGCTCAGACGCGTTCGACCCTGCCACGGCGATACAAATCCTGCCGCGTATGAGGCTGTGCACGGCCCGACAGCGCCAGGGCCGCCCTGATTTCCCAAGTGTGGGTAGGGAGGTAGCCGGATAGGGATGGGCTGAAGGCCAACAGCAACAGCCCCCCCGCAAGCGTGGTCATCCCTTGGGAGGACGGCTTCTCCTTCATTGCCCGATAGGCGACCACGCTGATTCCCATCCCCAGCAGCCAGCCCAGGATCACCTCGCTCGGGCTGTGCGCGCCCAGCACCAGCCTCGACCAGCCCACTACGGCGCCGATTGCCAGTCCCAGCGCGACACCATAAAGGCTGAAGCGCCTACTCGGCCCGGCCAGCAGCCAGCCCAGCCATACCGGGAAGATAGAGGAGGCCAGCATGGTGTGGCCGCTGATGCCGGTGAAATCGAGAGAAGCACTTCCCCACCCCCAGCCGATGAAAGCGACCTTGCTGGCGAGCACGAGCGCGACCCCTGCAGCCAGCGCCAGCATCCAGGTCAGCAGTTCGGATGTCCGCCTGGCCAGCCAGAGTTCGGCCGCGATCATCATGAGCATCGGCAACATGATGCCGGCCGCACCCAGATGGGTGACAAAGAGCCAGCTTTCAGGGGGCGGAGCGGACATCGTCTTGCCGGTAGCCGAGCCTAAATGGGAATGCCCTACAGCGTACCATCAACTCGGGCTTCGTTCGGTGGGTGCGCCGGAACATGCCCATGCAAAGAAGATTCCGCCCCCTTGCCCAGCCCGACCATCCGGGTCAGGCCTGTTGCGGTGCCGCCTTCTCGAAACTGAACGCCCCGTTCTGCACATCCACCCGGATGGTGTCCTTGGGCGCGAAGTGTCCCGACAGGATTTCCTTCGCCAGCGGGTTTTCGAGTTCGCTCTGGATCGCGCGCTTGAGCGGCCGCGCGCCGTACACCGGGTCGAAGCCGGCCTTGGCTATTTCGGCGAGCGCGGCGTCGGTGACGTCGAGCTTCATCTCCATCTGCGTCAGGCGGGCTTCCAGTGCCTGCAGCTGGATGCGCGCGATGCTGGCGATGTGCGCCTCGGACAGTGCGTGGAACACGACGACCTCGTCGATGCGGTTGATGAACTCGGGGCGGAAGTAGGACTTCACTTCGCCCAGCACGGCGAGCTTCACCACCTGGTAGTCGTCGCCCGCCATCTGCTGGATCATCTGCGAGCCGAGGTTGGAGGTCATCACGATCACGGTGTTGCGGAAGTCGACGGTGCGGCCCTGGCCGTCGGTGAGACGGCCGTCGTCGAGCACCTGCAACAGCACGTTGAACACATCCGGGTGCGCCTTCTCCACCTCGTCCATCAGGATGACGGAGTAGGGTTTGCGACGCACCGCTTCGGTCAGATAGCCGCCTTCCTCGTAGCCGACGTAGCCGGGTGGCGCGCCGATGAGGCGCGCGACCGAATGCTTCTCCATGAATTCGCTCATGTCGATGCGCACCATGTGGTCGGCGGAGTCGAACAGGTATTCGGCGAGCGTCTTGCACAGTTCGGTCTTGCCCACGCCCGTCGGTCCGAGGAAGAGGAAGGAGCCGAGCGGGCGGTTGGGATCGCTCAAGCCTGCGCGCGAACGGCGGATCGCATCGGAGACGACGTGCACGGCCTCGTCCTGCCCCACCACGCGGCTGTGCAGCTTGTCTTCCATGTGCAGCAGCTTGTCGCGCTCGCCCTGCATCATCTTGGACACGGGTATTCCGGTTGCGCGCGACACGACTTCGGCGATTTCCTCGGCGCCGACTTCGGTGCGCAGGAGCTTGAACGCGGGCTTGTTGTCGGCCGATTCGACGTGCTTGAGCTGGGCTTCAAGCTGCGGCAGCTTGCCGTACTGGATCTCGGCGACCTTGTCGAGCTTGCCCTGGCGTTGCAGATCGGTCATCTCGCCGCGCAGGCGGTCGATCTCCTCCTTGATGTGCGCGGAGCCCTGCACCTGGGCCTTTTCGGCTTTCCACACTTCCTCGAGGTCGGCGTATTCGCGGCCGAGTTTCTCGATCTCGTCTTCCAGCAGGCCGAGGCGCTTCTTCGACGCCTCGTCAGTTTCCCGCTTCACCGCCTCGCGCTCGATTTTCAGCTGGATGATACGGCGGTCGAGCTTGTCCATCGACTCCGGCTTGGAGTCGATTTCCATCTTGATGCGCGCGGCGGCCTCGTCGATCAGGTCGATAGCCTTGTCGGGCAGGAAGCGGTCGGTGATGTAGCGGTGCGAGAGCTCGGCCGCGGCGACGATCGCCGGGTCGGTGATGTCGACGCCGTGGTGCAGCTCGTAGCGTTCCTGCAGGCCGCGCAAAATAGCAATCGTCGACTCGACGCTCGGTTCGTCGACCAGCACCTTCTGGAAGCGACGCTCGAGCGCAGCGTCCTTTTCGATGTACTTGCGGTATTCGTCGAGCGTAGTGGCGCCGATCAGATGCAGCTCGCCGCGCGCCAGCGCGGGTTTGAGCATGTTGCCGGCGTCGATTGCGCCTTCGGCCTTGCCGGCGCCGACCAGCGTGTGCAACTCGTCGAGGAAGACGATGTAGCGGCCCGGATCCATCGCCAGTTCCTTCAGCACCGCCTTCAGACGCTCTTCGAATTCGCCGCGGTATTTCGCGCCCGCCAGCAGCGCGGCGAGGTCGAGCACCAGCACCTTCTTGCCCTTCAGCGTTTCCGGCACCTCGTCGTTGATGATGCGTTGCGCCAGGCCTTCGACAATTGCCGTTTTTCCGACGCCGGGCTCGCCGATCAGCACCGGGTTGTTCTTGGTGCGGCGCTGCAGGATCTGGATCGAGCGACGGATTTCGTCGTCGCGCCCGATCACCGGGTCGAGCTTGCCTTCGCGCGCACGCGCGGTGAGATCCTGCGTGTATTTGGCGAGCGCCTCGCGCTGGCCTTCGGCTTCCTGCGACTGCACGGCCTCGCCGCCGCGCACGGCATTGATGGCCTGTTCCAGCGCGGCCTTCTGTGCGCCGTGCTGCTTCAGCAGGCGGCCGGTTTCGCCCTTATCGTCCAACACCGCCAGCAGGAACAGTTCGGAGGCGATGAAGGTATCGTTACGCTTCATCGCCTCCTTGTCGGTCAGGTTGAGCAGATTGTTGAGGTCGCGCGAGATCGTTACCTCGCCACCGTGTCCCTCAATCTTGGGCAGCCGCGTCAATGCCTGGGTCAGCGATGCTTTCAGCGCCGGCACCTGCACCCCCGCGCGCGACAGGATGGCCGCCGCGCCGCCGCCATCCTGATTCAGCAGCGCGAGCAGCAGATGCTGCGGCTCGATGTAGGCATGGTCGCCGCCGACTGCCAGACTTTGCGCGTCGGAAAAGGCCTGCTGGAACTGGGTGGTGAGCTTGTCGAAACGCATAAGGAACCTCGTGCTGGGGTATATTCGATGCCACCCAAGTAGAGGCGTTTCCGCCGATTTCAACCCGCTGTGTCCTAAATACTGTCCTAAGCCATGTCTGAATTGAATGTAGAACAGGTCTTGACTGATGTCGCGCGCGTGCTGGTCGAAGACATCGGCAGCGGCGACCTCACCGCCCAGCTCATCCCCGCGGCGCAAACCGCCCGCGCCCGCGTCATCACCCGCGAAGCCGCCGTGATCGCTGGACGGCCGTGGTTCGACGCCTGTTTCCGGGCGCTCGATCCGGATTGCGTCATCGACTGGCAGGTCAGCGAGGGCGATGCCGTCGCCGCCGACCGCGTGCTGGTGGAAATCAGCGGCAATGCGCGCGCGCTGCTCAGCGCCGAGCGCCCGGCGCTGAATTTCCTGCAAACCCTGTCGGCGGTGGCCACCGCCACCCGGCCCTATGTCGAGGCGGTGCGCGGCACGCATGCGGCGATCATGGACACCCGCAAGACGCTGCCGGGCTTGCGTAGCGCCGAGAAATACGCGGTGCGCGTGGGCGGCGGACAGAACCAGCGGATCGGGCTGTACGACGGCATCCTGATCAAGGAAAACCATATCGCGGCCGCAGGCGGCATCGCGCAGGTGATGGAAGCGGCATTCCGGCTGGCCGGCGACACGGTCAGCGTGCAGATCGAAGTGGAAAATATCGACGAGCTCGGCCAGGCCCTGAGTGCCGGCGCGCCGCTCATTCTGCTCGACAACTTCAGCCTCGCCGACCTGCGTCACGCGGTGCAGGTCACCCACGGCCGCGCCCTGCTCGAAGCCTCCGGCAACGTCACGCTGGAGACGGTGCGCGCGGTGGCCGAAACCGGCGTCGACCGCATTTCCGTCGGCAGCCTCACCAAGCACGTGCGCGCGGTCGACCTGTCGATGCGCATCGAGACGCGCTAAGACAGCAATTATGAAACCTCCCGCCTTTCGGCCTGAGTCCTTCGACAGCGCTCAGGACAGGCCTGTCGAAGGCCAGCCTGAGCCCATCCACGCTGTCCAAGTAACCCGACTGGCAATCGTCCGCGCCCGCTACGACGACCCGCGAAGGCGGC
>DASVPF010000167.1:0-2934 GCA_036382965.1 Thiobacillus sp. | reverse complement strand
TTGCGGTGAAGCCGCTGCGCCGCGTGGTGCCCGGCCTGTTCGGGCTGGACTGGGCGTGCCTGGTGCTGGCGCTGCTGATCGAACTGGGGGTGGTGCTGGCGGCCTACTGGCTGAACGGCTTTCCCTTTGCACTGGCCGGCGCCCGGGTATGGCCGGTCATGCTGGGGCTGGCCGCGGTGCGGCTGGTGAGCCTGACGATCTACATGATCATCGGCCTGACCCTGGTGCGCGCGGTGCTGTCGTGGGTCAACCCCCACACGCCGCTGATGCCGGTGGTCTACGAGTTGACCGAACCCTTCCTGCGGCCGCTGCGGCGCATCGTCCCCATGGTCGCCAACGTCGACCTGACGCCGCTGGTGCTGTTCATCCTGTGCCAGCTGGTCCTGATGGTACCGGTGCTGGCACTGGAGCACGCGCTGCTTGGCGCACTCTGATTCGGTTTCACAACCCACCGTGACTTTGTCGATTTCGCCTCACCCGCAAGGGGGAGGCCGTGGTTGTCCCCGCAAGGGGGAGGCCGTGGTTGTAAAGCCGCTGAAGCGGCAACAACCACGCACTAAAGCCGACCTGTCGGCAACAACCACGCTCCGCCGTGCTACCTGCACTGTCTTCGGCTCATCTTCGCGTCACGCTTGATGTGAAACCGAATGAACCCCCTGTCTGGGCGCGCCGCGACGGCGCCGACTGGCTGCTGGAACTGCACGTGCAGCCGGGTGCGAAACTGACCGCCGCGGTGGGGGAACATGGCGGGCGGCTGAAATTAAAGATTGCCGCGCCAGCGGTCGATAATAAAGCGAATGCACATCTGCTGGCCTGGCTGGCCGCGCGGCTGAATATCCCGAAATCGGCGGTGCGTCTGGTCCGGGGCGAAACCTCGCGGCAGAAGACCGTGGCGGTATGCGGCGTTGACGCGCCCTGGCTTGTAATCGAGAACATCTCCAAAAAATGAGCATCCATCTGGAACAGGAAGTTGCCGACTTCAGCGAACGTCGCTTGCGGCTGGCTACCGCGATCACCGACTATGCCGACTGGCTCGACCGTCAGCACGGCATCGATGCGGAGCGCACCCTGCGGCTGGCCGATACCGCGTCCGGCCTGCGCCAGGACAAGCTGGTGGTGGCCTTCGTCGCCGAGTTTTCGCGCGGCAAGACCGAACTCATCAACGCCCTGTTTTTTAGCGATCACGGCCAGCGCCTGCTGCCGTCCGACGCCGGGCGCACCACGATGTGCCCGACCGAGCTGTTCTCCAATCCAGACCAGACGCCGAGCCTCAGCCTGCTGCCGATCGAGACGCGCCGCCGCAGCGAATCGCTGGCGCGCTTCAAGCACATGCCGATCGAGTGGAGCCGGGTGCTGCTCGACCCTACCGATCCGCGCCAGTTGCAGGAGAGCCTGAGAAAGATCACCGAGACCAAGTCGATGACGGCGGTGGATGCCATCGAACTGGGATTGTGGAACGCCGAGGACGCCAGCGAGCGCCACCTGCTGCGCGCCGACGGCACCGTGGAGGTGCCGGCCTGGCGCTATGCCATGGTCAATTACCCGCATCCCCTGTTGCAGGCCGGCCTGACGATCCTGGACACCCCGGGACTCAACGCGCTGGGCGCCGAGCCCGAACTCACGCTGTCGGTCATCCCCAATGCGCATGCGGTGATGTATCTGCTGGCGATCGATACCGGCGTGACGCGTTCGGACCTGGAAATCTGGCAGAAGCACGTGCATCGCCACGCCAACTACCACGTGGCGGTGCTGAACAAGATCGACATGCTGTGGGACGAACTCAAGAGCGATGCCGAGGTGCAGGCCACCATCGAACGCCAGTCCGAAGAAACCGCGCGCGTGCTGAAGCTGCCGCGCAGCCGGGTGTTCGCGGTGTCGGCGCAGAAAGCGCTGGCCGCCACCATCCTCGGCGATGCGACCCTGCGCATGCGCTCCGGCATCGAATCGCTGGAATACCTGCTGGCGCACCAGGTGATCCCGGCGCGGCGCGACATGCTCTATCACGCGGTCAGTCGCGAGGTGACGACCCTGCTCGACGAAAGCCGCCTCGACCTGGCCGCGCGGCTCAAGCGCAGCAGCGACGAACTGATCCAGCTGACCCAGCTGTCAGGCAAGAACCGCGAGCTGATCGAACAGACGCGCGCCAGCCTGCAGAAGGAAAAAGACAGCTACGACGCCACCGCCGAGCAGTTCCGCATGACCCGCAGAATGCTGCAGAAGCAGGGCGAACATCTGATGTCGCACCTGTCGGAAGAGACGCTGGACACGATCCTGACGACCGGCCGCGAAGCGATGGAAGACAGCTGGACCACGCGCGGGCTGACCGGCGGCATCCGCCATCTGAGCGAGCAGATGGGCGCGCGCTTTCATCAGGCCACGCAACTGGCCGACAACATGCTGGATGCGCTGGACCAGGCCTACATCCGGTTTCACCGCCAGCACCACCTGCCGAAGATGCAGGTGCCGCGGCTGGATCTGGGCGCGTACCGCAACCGGCTGGACGCGCTGACCCGCGAGACCGAGGCCTTCTGCAAGGATCCCGCCAACCTGCTGCTGGAAAAACGTTTCATGATCCGGCGCTTTTACGCCGGCCTGGCCGAGGAAGCGCGCAAAGCGTTCAGCCTGGCGCGGGTGGAAGCGGAGCGCTGGCTGCGCATCGCGCTCGACCCCATCATGACGCGCATCCGCGAGCACAAGCAGTATCTCGACACGCGGCTGGCCAGCCTGCAGCACATTCTGGAAAACATGGGCACGCTGCATAGCCGCATGGCGCAGATCAAGCAGGGGATTGGCGACCTGCGCCACGACAACGTGGAACTCGCGCGCCACCCGCTTGTGCCTGGCCGAGCCGGGGCTGTTCCATACCCAGCTGCGCGCGAATTTGCGCGCGTCCCGCCACGGCCATGTGCGCATGCTCATCCCCATGCTGGCGAA